>CAWUIT010000319.1:0-3197 GCA_963922345.1 uncultured Dokdonia sp.
CTCATTAATTGGTTCTAATTGTTCTATTTGCTCTTGCGCTTTTTCAATATTTCGCTTTGCGCTCATTAAGGTTGCAAAACTCTCATCTAAAGTTTTATACTCATCTTCTGCATCTTTGGATTCCAACATTTCATTTCTAATGAAGGCATCTAGATCTCCAAGTACTTTAATTCCAACTAATTGATTAAATAGATTAAGTGCTTTAACTGAGCGCATCCCAAAGAGCTTAGTAATACGTTCTGCGTATTTAGTTGGGCCATCAAAAAACTCGAGCTTTCTTCTAGTACTATTTTGATTATACTTTGTTTCTAAAAGTTTTTTCCAAACTCCACCACCGTCAAACATTGTAAAATCTTTTTCTATTTCAAGTGGTTGATAAGCGAGCCCGAAGCTTCTCTTCATTTCATTCCCAGAAAACCATCTGGCTTGAAAGAGAGTTATAGACTTGCCATCTGTGTTTTTAAAATTGGCTAACAATATGGAATAGCAGCTAGTATCTCTTAAACTTTGGGTTGTGGTGCTAAGCTCTCCGTCTTTTTGAATATCTCCATAATGACCTAATACATAACTACGTTCTGTACGATCTCCTTTTTTCTCTACACCGGAAGATTGGTTGTAAAAACGACTGTTCTTAAGAGGTACGATTAAAGTAAGTAGCGCATCTATAAATGTGGTTTTTCCAGAGCCATTTGCTCCCGTAAGTAGCGAATTATTTCCTTCAGGATCAATTCTAAAAACGTTCTCATCAAAAGTTCCCCAATTAAGAATTTCCATATATTGAAGCCTAAATCCAGCCTCACTAGATACTGTGCTAAATAGACTCGACATAGGCTTCTAATTTATTTTTGAAATCATTTAATACGTCAAGTGAAACCTTGTCTTTAATGATTTTATGAATGATATATTTTGGTTCTTCGTCGTTCTCGCTGACTTCTTTCAGGTATTTTAAATCTACAATCTTATTAATGTGAGAGTCGAGCTCTTTCAAAAATTGTACAGTATTATATTTTTTTGGAAGAAATCGCTCAATTTCAGCTTTTAGGTCTTCTTTAAGAATGTACTTGGTTGTTGATTGAATCTCTACAGGATTACTTTCAAACTCTTCTAGCATCTGTCTAAGAATGACTAAAACAACGGAAACCTCAAACCCAATAGATCTTCGATTAACTAATCCAAGAGTATTATCATCTTCGTCAATAATAAATTGTTTAACAAAGGCGTAGCCATCTTCCTCTTGGATAATTAGTTCTAGTCCAATAATGTTTATATAATCCGCAATCTCTTTTTTGTAAAGGATAATATCTCCCCAGATGCTGTCTTTTTTATTTACTGTCCCTTTAAGTAGTCTTACAACTGCTTTAGAGTAGGGTTGTATCTTTTCAATTAAACTCATTTTATAATTAGTATTTCTGGTATTTGTATCGATTTACTCTTTTTTTTATCAAAGATTACTGTCTGTATATTGTCATCGTTAAACTCGTGTGAAAAATCTTGTAAAACATCAAAATATCCAAATAGCTCAGGTAGTCCCTCTGAAATTCCGCCACTCTTATTTATGACTTCAGTAAGAGTTGTTTGATTTGTGTTCTTTAAAACATCCTTGATATTTGTCTTGAGTTTAATTTTATTTATCGCTTTTCTAGTAACAACATCTTTAAAGTCATCTGCTTGTGTGAAATCATTTTCAGCCCTCGTTGGTTTTGTTTGATATGTATGATTTTCTTTTTTCTCAAATGTTAGTTTTTTTTCAAAAGGTAGATTAAATAAAATGCCTGTTTCCAATTCGATAGAGATATCTGGTCGAAATTTATCTTCACTAATAATGGACAGACATTTCTTAATATCTTGAATTAAATTTTTGACTAATACTTTGTCAACTGCATTTCCTTCTCTTATGATTCGGCTTAATTTTTCAGCCATTTTATCGTTTGCTTCGTAAACCTTTTTTCCTGACTTAAATAGATATCTCTTTATTCCTTTTAAAAAAGTATCATCATTTTTTATTCCTTTTTCGTCTAATTTCATGTACAGCTCTTCTGTAAGTCCTTTCCATTGTTCTTGAAGTGATCGATCCATTAGGAACTCCCAAAAGGCATAAAAACTTTTACCTTGATGACTTGCTTTTAGTCTATCAAGAGCGTCAAAAGTGAAATCTAAAACATCACTTTTAGACAAGGATTGGTCCAGATGTTTTTGATAAATTTCATTTGTTATTTTTTTGAAGTTATCTTCTACTTCCTTAAAATCTGATAGTAATTCTTTAGCGGTTGTGTTAAGTCTATCGAATCTTGGTATAATCTGAAAATCTTCAAGAATTTCAACTTCTTTGCCCATTTTCAAATCTTGAATTTGCTCATCAAGTTCTGCCTTTTTACGTTCTAAATTTTTGATTCGTTTGTTAACGTCTTCATCCGTAAACTCAACCAACTCCTGTAACTGATTGAAAATATCTTTAAACTTAGATTCTGCACCTACAAACTCTTTCTTTTTAAGTGTGTCTAACCAGTTAAGTGTTTTGACTGTGTAAGGCGATAACTGGTAAACAATATCTCCATTGTCATTATAGTAATTGCTGAGAAAACCGCTATCTGCCCACTTTTTTATTAGCCTTTTAGCCTTTACCTCATTAGTGTCAAACGCTTGTTGTAATTCATTTTCCTCTTCTAGGTCAACTTCAAAATGGTCTAGATAATCCTCAAGTCTTCTATGTAAATCATCAGATAAGATTGAGTTTCTATCCTGGTTAAATGCATTATAGAAGAATGCGACTACCATTTCCAAATGACGTAATTTAAGAAGGTTCACACTAGGCGAATCTTTCAATATATTTTTTATGTTATTTATTTCAGACATTTATATTAATTCTTTAAAATGCTCATAAATCATTACCATAGCCAGCGTATCTAGCTCACAATATCTCAGTAATGCGTTTTCCAGCGCCTCACGTTCCTCTTGGGTGACATCTTCAAATTGTAACTTAGCATAAGCTGTTAAGGCAGTTCCACCATCTGCGATATCTCCGATGTTTGCTAACGCACTATCTAATTGTTCTTGAGACCAGTTTTCATAAACAGATGGTAAGGCTTTATATGGACTTATTGCTTTTTCATTTTCAAACTGAAGAAACACGTAATCTTGAGGGAAGTTTTTAGAGGTTAAGTTGATATCACTTATTGGCTTTATATATTTTTCCTTTA
>CAWUIT010000320.1:0-3184 GCA_963922345.1 uncultured Dokdonia sp.
CTTAGAGAATGACTGACTTCGCACTAGCCCTTTGCTATACAAACGATCATAAAGACCCCAGTGATCTTTATATGTTATTAGTCGAGCATCATAAGAATCATTTAAAACGATTGTGGTAGAATCTTTATAATTTATAGGTTTTTGATTTAAATATGCAGCACCTTGAGTACTTATCTGTAAGGCCTCATTACCCATACCTGCATATTGAGCAAACCTAAGATGTGTGTAAGTAAGTAGTATAAATGCAAGTATTAAGAGAGCGATTACTGTACTAATTAAGATAACAAACTGCATCGCTCCTGCAGATATTCTAGCTCCCAGCAACTTCATTACTTAGTAAGTTGTATTTCAATTTTTTTATCTAGGTGCTTTACCGTAATGGCAGTCTCATTTCCAGAAATAACTGTTATGTCACCTACAGCCTCTCCCTCAGACAAGACAAAAGAACGCCCATCTATAAGAAGTGCATACACTTTTTTTGATGCATTTACAGCAGAAACTATACCTTGATACACTATTTGCGGAACTAACACACTTTCATTAAATGGTGTTTTTTTTACTACTTCCACTTTAGTAGAAATGACTTTTTTCGTCTTAGGAAATTTACCCAAAAAAGGATCTCGATAGTTAGTACTTATCGTAAATTCTTTTTGAGAGGCATACTCTTTTGGGGAGAAATCTTTCTCCACACCTATTTCAGATACAATGACTTCATTCTCGTCACCAGTTAAGATAAAAAAACGAATTATTATTGCGCCATAAATAAGCACTACCGCTAGGAGTAATAATTGTGTACGCTTCTTTTTTTGCACCTTACTGTATGGTTATGGTTTGCTCTGTATATAAAGTTTGCTCCTGTGCATTCTCTCCACGTACTTTCCAAGTATATGTGCCAGACACAAATTCAACAACAAGTGAAGTCTCGCTAGTCAAGTCTTCTAAAAATATACTATTGTCTCCCATATCTATAATCATCACACGATATTGAGTCGCTAGATCTAGTTGTTGCCATTCTAAAGAAATGTTGGAATTACTAGTTACAAAATCATCTGGAGGTGCTATTATTGTAAGTAGTTGATCATCTAAGTTTGCGTTTAAATCTACACTAAAGCTATCAGTACTATACGAGGTTTCAAAACTATCATTTACTGCCTTTACTCGCCATTCATAATCTCCATCTTCGAAGGTATGAGTAGTACTAGCATCATTTACAGATTGGTTTACAAGGATTTGAATAGGACTTATAAAATTAGGCGTTGCCACCTGTACTATATACTCCGTAGCATTGGGAATTGCATCCCAAGTAAAATTAATCTCAGCATTCTCAATGATTGGATCATTTATAGGAGCTAGCAAGGTAATTATCTCTCCAGAAATATTTGCTGGTGTTGTTGTATCTATTACGCTAAAAGAAGTAGTGGTATAGCCAGTTTCAAAATCACTATTAATACCCCGTATACGCCATTGATACTCGCCTGTTACTAGTGGAGTAGTAAACTGACGAGACCCTTGTATAGAATCTCCTATAATAGTGTCAAGTACTATCTGGACAGGAGTGTCAAAAGAAGGAGTAGCAACTTGTACCTGATAACGATCTACAAGTGTATTCTCTTCCCAAGAAAAGGTAGTGTTATCTCCTTGGACTACAGTATTTTCTGTAGGCGCTAGAATAGTAACTAACTCTGTAGATATGTCAGGAACACTAATAATATCTTCACAGCTTACTATGACTAGTAAACCTATTGCTATAGCTAGAAGTTTATGTGAATAATTAGTAGTCATATAAATTCTTTTCTTTAGTAAGTTTTTTACGCTTTCGCGAAAGCGTCCCTCTACACCCTTTTCCTTCTTCTACGAGATCCAAAATTACAATACGACCACGCTCTGTCTTCCCCCAGCATAAATAAGATAATTTCATATCAAAAATAATACCTTCTGAAAGTGTAATAGGCATCCCATCTTGGGTGACCATCTCAAGATTTCCTGTTTTAGACGATGTTTGAATAAAAACGGAAGCTTCTGGCTCTGTCATTAACAGATTGCCTTGATATAAGAGTTGAGTGACCACACGAGCATCTTTAGTAACCTGTAAATAATTATCTAGCTCATTATTATCATCCGTAGCAAGAGCAGTTGTATACCCTATATCATCAATCAATTCTAGTTGATAAAAATGTGATGGAAGTAAGGAATCTGTAGGTACAAGTTGCCCCATATTTTTCATACTACGTTTTAAAGAATTATGACTGGACGAAGTATAGGGTTTCTGTATGACCTTTATAGCCAATCTCTCAATAAGCTCTGGACTTCCTTTGATCTCAAAACCTCTGTCTAAAATTTTACGTTTTTCTCCTAGTTGTCCTAACATAAGTTGAGATACTTCGCTAGGAGTTTTAGGAATGAGTTGAGAGCTTTGACAGGCCACGAGACTCAAGAATAAAGTCATTATTATTAATAATTTTCTCACAAAGTATATTTTGATTTAAATATAGCCATATCTTATAACATCAGCAGAGTTAATTACATAATACTTTTTTAACTGTAGAAATGTGATGTGGCATACCTTAAAATTTAAGTGCTAAGTAGAAATAGGAAATCATCCCATCGGTAGAGAACGCAAAGAAGATTGCGAAGGTACTGGGTGTGTCATTGGATTATCTTGTCTCGGAAGATGACAGCGTGGAAGTGGTCGATACCGATATGCTCAACCGTATGAGAGAGATACAGCGATTGGGTAACGATGATAAAAATACCGTTACCAAGATTATCGATGCGTTTATTAGAGATACTAAGACCAAAAAGGCATATGCTTCTTGAATGCTTTTACCAACTATTTATGACCATTATGCCTAAAATAACTATAAAATTACTATGGTTAGTTCCTCTTATTTTTTAGTAATCCAAGGATCAAAATCTAACTTTACAAGATTCTTTTTATAAAAAAAAGGGAATAATGAATGACTGAATTTTTCTTGATATTTTTCTACTTTATTGTTTAAGTTCATTCCGTAGTATATATAAATCTCTTTTAATATCCTATCATTATTGTTTTTATACCTGTCAATATTTATTGGATGAGTAAGTAAAGTTAGCGTGTAATTTTTTACATCTTCAATAGATTTACTGGATATTATAGAATCCAAAATTTCTTTATTCTCTAATAGTATAGAAAGCCTGTCTTCAT
>CAWUIT010000321.1:0-3183 GCA_963922345.1 uncultured Dokdonia sp.
TTTGCAGGATTTTCAAGTACCGCACTGCGCACGCGTATTAATGATGCAAGCTGTAAAATGGTCATTACTAGTGATGGCTCTTATCGTGGGGCAAAGACGCTAGACCTCAAATCTATTGTAGATGAAGCGGTAGAAGATACCCCTAGCGTTGAGAATGTACTCGTCGTAAAACGAACTGGAGGAGCCGTAACTATGAAAGAAGGTCGCGACCACTGGGTGGCACCTTTACTAGAGAATGCCTCGGCGCACTGTCCTGCCGTTACTATGGAGGCAGAAGATCCTCTTTTTATACTCTATACCTCAGGTTCCACGGGGCAACCCAAAGGGATGCTACATACTACCGCTGGATATATGGTGTATAGTGCCTATACCTTTAAAAATGTGTTTCAATATAGGGAAGATGATGTTTTCTGGTGTAGTGCAGATATAGGTTGGATTACTGGTCACAGCTACATTGTCTATGGACCTCTGGCAAATGGCGCTACTTCGATATTGTTTGAAGGTGTACCGTCATATCCAGACTGGGGGCGTTTTTGGGATGTGATTGATGCGCATAAAGTCAATCAGTTTTATACAGCGCCTACGGCAATACGTGCACTGGCCAAAGAAAATTTAAGCCACGTAGAAAATCACGACCTATCTTCACTTAAAGTACTAGGCACCGTAGGGGAACCCATTAATGAAGAAGCCTGGCATTGGTATAATGACAATATAGGTAAGAAAAACTGTCCCATTGTAGATAGCTGGTTTCAAACTGAAAATGGCGGGATTATGATAAGCCCTATTCCATTTGCGACGCCTACTATTCCCACATTTGCAACGCTACCCTTGCCAGGAATACAGCCGTGCTTAATGGATGAGCAGGGAAAAGAGATACGCGGGAATCAGGTTTCTGGAAGGTTATGTATCAAATTTCCGTGGCCTAGCATAGCTCGCAGTATTTGGGGAGATCATAATCGCTATCGCAATACGTACTTTACCGCTTTTGAAGGAAAATATTTTACAGGAGATGGAGCGTTAAGGGATGCGACGGGCTATTATAGAATAACTGGTCGTGTAGATGATGTTATTATTGTGTCTGGTCATAATCTGGGGACGGCTCCTATAGAAGACGCTATAAATGAGCATCCCGCCGTTGCCGAAAGTGCTATTGTAGGATTCCCACACGACATTAAGGGTAATGCGCTCTATGGCTATGTAACCTTAAAAGAGACAGGAGAAAATAGAGATCAAGACAACTTGCGCAAAGAGATTAATCAAATTATCACCGAAAAGATAGGCCCTATTGCAAAGCTTGATAAAATTCAATTTACAGAAGGATTGCCTAAGACAAGATCGGGTAAAATTATGCGTAGAATTTTAAGAAAGATTGCCACTGGAGAAGGGGATCAACTAGGAGATATAAGTACTCTACTCAATCCAGAAGTGGTGGAAGCTGTTAAACGTAATGTTCTTACCTAAAAAAAAGCCAGAGATTAGGTCTTTGGCTTTTTAATATATAATTATTATGAGCGTGGGTCTAAGGTATCTCTAGGTTGATTATGCTCTTTTTTATCCTTTACTTGGTGATTAATCTCTTTTCCGTGTGTGGCTTCAAGATTAATAGCTTGTTCCTTTTTACTTGTTTTTTCTGGGTTTGGGCTATTTGATTTCATCTCTTTAGTTTTTTAAGTTATCTTAAATATAGATTTGAAATAGGAATTTTGACTAATAATTAAAAGACTTTAACCATCGTATGTTAAGGAGTGTGAAAATTTAAGCGTCATAATCTAATCCATAAGAGAGATCATTAAATTTGTAAAAATCATATAGTTATGAAAGCTTCCTTTTTAGATATTATTACAAGCGATACCTCAGTACTTGTCGATTTTTATGCCACTTGGTGTGGACCGTGTAAGACACTCGCTCCTATACTAGAAAAGGTCAAAGATCAACTAGGAGATAAGGTGAAGATTGTAAAAATAGATGTCGATAAAAACCAACCGCTCGCAGCACAATACAATGTAAGAGGAGTCCCAACAATGATTCTCTTTAAAAATGGGAAGCAGGTATGGAGGCAGTCTGGAGTTTTACAAAAAGATCAGATTATTGATCAAATACAGGCAGTATAAATGCTTATAGTCATATCTCCAGAAATCACTGGAAAAGATGAGATAGCGATAGTAAATACACTCTTTGAAAAAGGATTGCGCCATTTCCATTTTAGAAAACCTACCGCAAATTTACAAGAGCACATTGAGTACCTAAAGCAGGTTGATGCTAGATATCATAACTACATTGTCACACATAATTTTCAATATGAACTGTGTGAGGTTTTTAACCTCAAGGGAATTCATCTAGAGGAAGCTGTTTGGAGGGATAAGGGAGAAGAGTTAAATAGATATGTAACCGCTTTCGCGAAAGCTGGAAAAACCACCAGTGCTTCCTATCACGAACCAGAGGATCTTATTCAAGAAAGTGTCTCTTTTGATTATACAATTTTGAGCCCTGTCTTTGCGGCGATATCAAAAAGTACGATGAAAGGGCGTGCATTTGACGTTACAAGTATTGATAAAACTGTGATTGGGATGGGTGGTATCAATGCCCAAACCGTTACAAAAGCAATGGATTTAGGATATAAAGGTGTGGGAACTTTAGGAGGTGTGTGGAATATGGAAGATCCAATACGTGCATTTTGTGATTTAAAAGAAGCTTATGATAGCAGGAGCTAGCGTATCGAGTAACCTAAATTTTTCGCGAAAGCGATTATAAATAATGCATAAAAGTGCTTTTTAGGATTTTTACAACAATAAATAGTGTAGATATCTAATATCTTGCTATAGTAAATAACGCACCATGTCAGACTTATTAAAGAAAATTGTAAAATCTCAAGCAATTAAAGAAGGTAGATTTTATACCAAGGAGGATGGTAAAGTCTACGAGCGAGTGGTCACTGCCGAGGACTCATTTACGGGCTATTATCAAGATTCTGGCGGCACGTTGTACACCAAAGAAGGTTGGGAAGAGGAGAAGAAGAGACAGTTTGAGGAGTTTGAGAAAAAAAGAAAAGAAGAGCTACGCCTTGCACAAGAAGAGCGCGAAAAAGCGGTAAAAGAGAAAAAAGAACAACTAGTCGAGACCGTTGTAAATAGAGGTAAGAAGAAAAAGAACTATTACAAACTTTATGTAGGTCTTACGGCAATT
>CAWUIT010000322.1:0-3181 GCA_963922345.1 uncultured Dokdonia sp.
TTGTCTTAGGCTAGCAATTACATTTATAGAAAAGCATTGATTGTGAATATTGAACAACACCTAGAACGCCAGAAAGCCTATTTTCAAAAAGAGCAAACCAAAGACATTGCATTTAGAAAGGCTGCATTAGTTCGCTTTCGCGAAAGCATACGCAATCACGAGCAAGAAATTATAGATGCTCTGTGCGAAGACTTTAAAAAACCTCCTTTTGAAACCATTGCTACAGAGGTGAGTGTTGTTATAAAAGAAATTAATCTCGCTATTAAAGAAATCTGGAAGTGGCAAATGCCAAAGAAAGTGAATGCGTCTCTCCTTAACTTTCCTTCAAAGGCAGAAATTCAATACGAACCCTATGGAAACGTACTAGTAATTGCGCCTTGGAATTATCCTTTTCAACTGGCTGTAGGGCCTGTTATAGGTGCCGTAGCGGCGGGAAATACTGTAGTATTAAAACCTAGCGAACTTACCCCTGTTACTTCAAAACTTCTCTCTAAGATTATTGCCGAAGTTTTTGACCCTAATCACGTTACTGTTATTCAAGGAGATAAAGAGGTTGCACAGAAATTGTTAAAACAGCGCTGGGATTACATCTTTTTTACGGGCAGTGTACAAGTAGGTAAGATAGTATACAAAGCGGCCGCAGAGCATCTTACCCCAGTAACACTGGAGCTAGGTGGCAAAAGCCCTTGTATAGTGGATAGTACCGCCAAAATACAAATGGCTGCAAAGCGTATCATATGGGGTAAATTTGTAAATGCAGGTCAAACATGTATAGCACCAGATTATGTCCTTGTACATACGTCTAAAAAAGATGCGCTTCTTACTGCTTTGGATATTGAAATTACAAATGCCTATGGGGCAGATCCCAAAATATCACCAGATTATGCACGAGTGATTAATGAGAAAAACTTTGATAGACTAACAGCACTGCTTGAAGGACCAACTATTTTTAAAGGAGGTAATACAATAAAAGAACAGCGTTATATCGCCCCAACAATTTTAACTGAGGTAAAGCTATCACATCCCGTGATGAAGGAAGAAATTTTTGGACCTATACTTCCAATACTTACTTATGAATCTAAGGAGGACATCAAGGATATTCTAAGCACGATGGAAAAACCTTTAAGTGCCTATGTTTTTTCTGAAAATCGCTCATTTAAAAATTGGTTTACTTCTACATTTTCCTATGGCGGTGGTGCGATAAACGATACTTTAGTGCACTTTATCAATGACAAATTACCTTTTGGTGGGGTGGGGCACTCTGGTATAGGTAGTTATCACGGCAAAAAAAGTTTCTATACCTTCTCTCACGCCAAATCTATAGTAAAGAGAGGCACTTGGCTCGACATCCCTACGAGGTATGCTCCTTACAAGGGTAAGCTCGATTTGATAAAAAAATTCCTAAGTTGGCTGTAATCATAGTACTACATTCTTGAAAATAGGGCATTTGCCCCTACTAAGGGATAATTACAACTTCTATATTTACATATGTTTAATTCCCCTCACAATGTTATACTTATTATGGGAAGACCAACAAAAACAGAACGTTTAAAAGAAGCTAGACCAATCGTTATGCAATCCACCTTAATTTTTTGCAAATTAAATCTTCAAAAAATCTACGCTCGAAGTCGTCGATTAGAACTCGCTCATTGGGATGAGGAAAATGATTACGCAGACTATATTAATAACCTTTGGACAACGATGCTCAAACACGATGCATTAAGAGATGATGCTCAAAAGCTAGAAGAAATGCTGGGTACGGGAGACGCCGTACAGCTTTTAAGTGATATTGTAATGGATCACCGGCAATCAAGCAATGGACAGTAAAAACTGATCACCCTGTTGCATTTGCGCAAGCTTATTTAATTCTAGTGATTCTATCACTACTACCCGAGGATATCCTCCTGTGGTCTGACAATCATTAAGTAAAATAATAAGCGTTCCAGATGGTGTTAACTGCACCATTCCTGGTATCACAGGACTTGTATAAATAGGCTGGAGGTTATTTTCTATTTTTTCTTTAGTCTGTATCGCCATTCTATCCCACAGCGCAGATACTGTAAATAAAGTATTTTCCAAGAGCTGTCTTTGTGTTATGGAAAGCATTTTATATTCTGGTCCCCTTGCCGCTTTTAGCTTGGTAATTTGATTTTTTACATCAACTAGGTGAGCCGCATTTTTAATTACAGCTGCTTTCTGGTCACCAAATCGGGATTTTCCTAGAGTAAAAATCATGCCTTTTTTCACAAAAGACTCAAAGGTTATGGGTTTATACCAGCTTCTGCTTTCTAAAATAAGATCTGTCAAAATACCGCCTGCAAATGCAAGATAGCACCGTGCTCCTCCCGATATTTTCGATATGGATAGTATCTGTCCCGCTTTCGCGAAAGCAGGTATACCATTTCTAACAATGATCTCGTCTAGTGTTGCAGTAGCCGTCGCTCCAGTAATAACAAACGTCGCTTCTCCATTGAACTGAATCTGAGGCCCTACCAAGGTACATTCAAAAACCGCTTCTTTTGAAGTGTTATTAAGTAAAGCATTAGCAAGATGGTAGGATTTCTTGTCTAATGCACCGCTTTGAGGAATCCCAAGATGGCTATAGCCTGCTCTGCCTTCATCTTGGATTGTAGTAAAAATACCTGCTTTTAAAATGGTAATTTTAGACCCCATAAGCACCATTTTTTTCTTGAGTTTCCAAGAACTCCTTTTTTGAAATTTCATAAAATGTAATCGTGTCACCTGCTTTAAATAAGGCTGGTACATCTTTTCTTACATCAAAAATGCGTTTTGGAGTACGGCCTATTATATGCCAACCTCCCGGACTCTCTTGAGGATAAATACCTGTTTGTTTACCTCCTATTGCAACACTACCAGCATCAATTTTCCTAGAGGGTGTGTTTTTCCTATCAAGATGTAAACGCCTATCTAATCCCGTTAAATAAGGGAATCCAGGTAAAAATCCAATAAAGTATACAGGATACACCGGTCTGGTATGTAATGCGACAATCTCTTTTATGGACAAACCCACCTGCTCTGCGTAGGTGGTAAGATCTGGAGCAATATCCTCATCATAGCATACTGGGATTTTATGGGCGATACTTGTAGATGTAAAAGTTGACACTGGGAGGTCTAATAAATCACCTATAACCTGTTGTAATTCAACTGAAGTTCTAGATGT
>CAWUIT010000323.1:0-3179 GCA_963922345.1 uncultured Dokdonia sp.
ATTGAAAACAATCAAGCTAAGGCCAAGTATCACGCAGAACAAGCCTATAAAATTGCTTCCCAATTAAAAAATACTGAAGCCATAGTGCGTGCCCTTGATTTTTTAATACCACTTACACCTAGATCAAACACACTCTTTGAGTTAAGAACACGCTTATCTGACTCCCTGGAAGGAGCACAGAATCAAGCAAAATTTGAATTTGCCAAGTTGCGTTACGATGTAGAAAAAGCAGAAGAAAGAGAACTCCTCGCTTTACGGCTCAAATCTGCTAGTGAGCAAAGAGAAGAGATTGCCGTAAGGAGACGCAATTGGGCATTGCTTGCGCTATTTGGTTTAGGGTTACTCACCCTGGTTTTTATATTATATCAAAAAGAACGTTCCAAAAAACAGCGCCTATTAGATCAATACAATACTGAAAAAAGGCTAGCAAAAAAATTACACGATGAGTTAGCTAATGAAATATATCTTGTCATGACACAATTAGAAAGCGATAAGTCAACACCCCAAGTGGCAGACAAGCTTGAAGATATCTATAAAATGAGTCGTGACATCTCTCGAGAAACAAGACCTATACAAACTGGAAAAACCTTTGCTAAGGAACTTGCATTAAGCCTTCAAACCTACACGTCTGATAATCGTAAACTTATTCTAAGAGGGCTAGAGACGGTACAATGGCAACAGATAGATGCTACAAAGAAAGTAGAAATATATCGCGTGCTTCAAGAACTTATGACGAATATGAAAAAACATAGCGAAGCCACACTGGTAGCGCTGGTTTTTCAAGTTGCAGAAAAATTAATAAAAATAAATTATAGTGATAATGGTAAAGGCATACTTTTGAAACCAGAAGATAGAAATAGCGGACTGGAAAACATAAAGACACGATTAAAGGCGCTGCAGGGAGAAGTAGATTTTGACTCTGCGATTGATGAAGGCTTTAGAGCTATAATTACCATACCTATTTAAAAGAATACCTATGTTTAAAAAAATACTAGCTGCAGAAGATATAGACAGCATAAAACTAGGCGTGTCCTCCATATTTGAGCAACTCAAAATCTCTCAAATAACACACGCACAATATTGCGACGAAGCTTATATCGCATTTAAAACAGCCTTAAAAGAAGGTGAACCTTATGATTTACTTATAACGGATCTCTCTTTTAAAGAAACCCATAGACCAGAACGACTCACCTCTGGAGATCAATTATTAAAAGCGCTAAAGGCAGAAGATCCAGATCTTAAAGTAATTGTATACTCGATGGAAGATCATCCTCAAAAGTTCAATACACTTTGGAAAACGGGGCTTATAGACGGATACGTTTGCAAAGATCGCCGTGGTCTTGAAAACTTAAAGGATGCTATGTTTGAGGTATACTATGGTAATGAATATATCTCTCAACCCCTCGCTGATACGGTAAAGCAAAAAAATCTTGTAGAACTTGATAATTATGATATGGAACTTTTAAAACTCCTAGCCCAAGGAGATACGCAAGATGATATTGCAGATCATTTCAAATCAAAAAATATGAAGCCTAATAGTCGCAGTTCTATAGAAAAGCGTCTAAGAGAACTACGCGCCGAATTTGGAGCAAAAACAACCGTTCACCTCATTAGCTTACTATCCGATTTGCGGTTAATTTGATTTTTTTTGAAAAAATATGCCCATTTAAAGGAAATCCGTAAAGAACTACCAGAAAGAGCTATTATCTTTAGTACTCCCCTATAGCTCCTTTCAAAAAGGGTTATTATTCAAGTACATTTATTATGATATTTGAAAGTAGCTATTATAAGACCCTTACTCAGCTTGAGAAGGGTCTTATTAATTTATGAGAATGCTAAAAGTCCCCCAACTAAAAACACCCGTCAATAATTGAACGGGTGTTTTTCTATTATACTAATTAAGGATGTTTGTTACATCTCTAGGGCTTTTTTAGGATCTCCATTCATTAATATGTTGATAGGATCTTCTAGTGCTTCCTTAACTGCTACTAAGAAGCCTACAGACTCTTTACCATCGATAATACGGTGGTCGTAAGATAATGCAACATACATAATTGGTGCAATTGTGATCATACCATCGTGTACTATAGGTCGCTCTACAATATTGTGCATTCCTAAAATCCCAGATTGTGGTGGGTTAATAATAGGTGTAGATAACATGGATCCAAACACTCCCCCATTTGAAATGGTAAAGGTTCCGCCCGTCATTTCATCAACAGTGATCTGACCATCACGTGCGCGTATAGCAAGTCGTTTTACTTCACTCTCAACACCTCTAAAAGAAAGGTTTTCTGCATTTCTAATTACGGGTACCATCAGTCCTTTTGGCCCAGATACTGCAATAGAAATATCTTTATAATCAAAAGTGAGCATCTCTTTACCGTCTATCATACTATTGACCGCTGGATACATCTCTAGTGCTCTAACAACAGCTAGTGTAAAGAAGGACATAAACCCAAGGCCTACTCCGTGCTTTGCTTTAAAGTCTTCTTTATACTCTTTTCTAAGGTCAAAGATAGGTTGCATATTAACCTCATTGAATGTGGTTAACATAGCCGTTGTATTCTTTGCTTCTACAAGGCGCTCTGCCACCTTGCGTCGTAGCATTGACAATTTAGTACGTGAAGAACCTCTAGTTCCACCGCCTGGGGTCCCCATAGATGGCGTTGCACTTACGGCATCTTCTTTTGTAATGCGACCGTCTCTTCCAGAACCAGTTACTTGGCTAGAAGCAATACCCTTTTCATCAAGTATCTTCTTAGCTGCTGGGCTTGGAGTACCAGATGCATATGTTTTTTGGGTTTCTGCAGGTGCTTTTTTACCAGTATCTGGTGTTTTTGCCTGCTCTTTTTTAAGGTCTTCTTCAACATCACCATCGCCGCCGCCTTCGTCACCACCTTCATAGGTTTTAGTAGATGGAGCTTCGGCTGCGGTGTCTATAAGACATACTACGGCACCTACTTCTACAGCATCTCCTTCCTCGGCTTTCAAAGTAATCGTACCGCTAGCTTCTGCTGGAAGTTCTAGGGTTGCTTTGTCACTATCAACCTCAGCAATCGCCTGATCTTTTTCTACATAATCGCCGTCTGCAACGAGCCATTGTGCAATTTCAACTTCTGTGATGGATTCTCCCGGTGAAGGGACTTTCATTTCTAAAACCATAATGTTTCTGGTTACGC
>CAWUIT010000324.1:0-3166 GCA_963922345.1 uncultured Dokdonia sp.
CCACCATTATCACGGTAAGGTCTTCACGTATTTGCATTCCCTCTTCTACGATATTGAAACCGTGAGAATATGCAAGGGTTGCTCCTTTTTTCATTAATGGCATTACCGCTTTTACAACCGATGTATGTTGCTTGTCTGGAGTAAGGTTGAGCACTAAATCTGCATTAGGAATTAGCTCTTCGTATGTACCCACTTTAAATCCATTCTCAGAAGCATTTTTAAACGATTGGCGCTTTTCTTTAATTGCTCCTTCACGTAAGGCATATGATATATCACAACCACTATCACGCATATTGAGTCCTTGATTAAGTCCCTGCGCGCCACAACCTACAATGACAATTTTTTTGTCTTTAAGGACATCAATCCCATCTGCAAATTCTGAGGAGTCCATAAATCGGCACTTGCCAAGTTGTGCGAGTTGATCTCTTAGTGGTAATGTGTTGAAGTAATTTTTCATATTTATAATTTATGCTAAGGCGGAAATCTGGTTCCGGCTGCGCAATGGTTATTAGGTTATTTTATTCCGGTGGTTTCGATACTTTTTTCGCTTTCGCGAAAAACACTCAACCACCTTTGATTGTTCTTCTAATAATTTTTTATTCTTGATAACAAGTTTAGGTGATTGAATGATTTTCAAAATAGCGTAGCGTAGTTTGAAAATTTTATCAAAACCTCCGATTACGCTTTCGCGAAAGCGGCCTCTTGCTCATTTTTAATTTGTTGCAATAATGTTGAAATAGGCATCTCTGTTTTTGTAACAGCAATTCTTCCCGATCGTGTAAACTGCATAATACCAAAGGGTTTAAGTTCTCTATGAACTAAATCTATCTCTGAACGACGTCCCGACTTTTCCAAAACGAAAAAATCTCTATTTACTGTTACAATACGGGCGTGACTATCTTTAATGATGTTCTGAATTTGAGGTTCTTCAAAAAGCAACTCAGATTTAATTTTAAATAGACCGCTTTCAGTAAAAATGGTCTCTTCGTCTGTGTGGTAAAAAGCTTTAATCACCTCAACCTGACGTTCAATCTGTCCTTGTATTTTTTCGATTTGATGCTCTGTAACATTGACTACCAACGTAAATTTAAAAACATCATCTATCTCACTCTCGCTCGCCGATAGGCTCTCAATATTAATTTTACGTCGCTGAAATATCGCCGAGATACGATTAAGTAATCCAATGTTATTTTCGGTATAAATGGTTACGGTGTATGTAGTTATTTGTTCACTCATTTTCATTAAATTTTCGCGAAAGCAGCAATCTCGTTCCAGCTGGCGCGCTTGTTGTTTTCAATTCGGGGTTTCGATACTATTTTCATATCGCCCACGGCGATTAGAAAATCACTCAACCACCTTAATTTGTTATTTTTAAAATATTAGTCAGGCTTATAATCTTTAGACTAACACTTTAAGGTGGCTGAGTGATTTTTATTTTTTGCGAAAGCGAAAAATAAAAATTGTATCGAATCCTCCGGCTCGTTCCTACTCTAATCGTATATCACTCACACTGGCTCCAGTAGGGATCATTGGGAAGACATTATCTTCTTTTTCTACCATTACTTCTAGAAAGAAACTGTTCTTTGAAGCGATCATTTTTTCGATGGCTGCCTCTAGATTGCTTCTTTCTGTTACTTTTTGTGCTTCGATATCATATGCTTCTGCGATTTTACAGAAGTTTGGGTTTTTCATTTCGGTGCTGGCGTAGCGCTTGTCAAAAAATAACTGCTGCCACTGACGCACCATTCCTAAAAACTCATTATTAAGTACCACAATTTTTACTGCCGCTTCTGTCTGAAAAACTGTTCCAAGCTCCTGAATAGTCATTTGATAACCTCCATCACCTATAATAGCGACAACTTCACGATCTGGTGCTCCCATTTTGGCTCCTATAGCCGCTGGTAACGCAAAGCCCATTGTACCTAGTCCTCCAGAGGTAATATTACTTTTAGACTGGTTAAAATCTGCATAACGTATCCCTACCATCTGGTGCTGACCTACATCTGTAACAATGATAGCCTCGCCTTTTGTCTTTTTGTTAATCAATTCGATCACTTCTCCCATAGTTAACCCTTCCTTGGTTGGGTGAATATCGTTCTTGATTACTTTATCATACTCGATAGTATCGTGATCTTTAAATCGCTGATGCCAATCTGTATGTTGCTTCTTATCAATAAGCGGAAGTATTCTGCTCAAGGTTTCTTTAGAATTTCCTAGTACTGGAAAATCTGCTTTGACATTTTTGTGAACCTCAGCTGGGTCAATTTCAAAATGAACAATTTTAGCTTGTTTTGCATAGGTTTCAAGGTTTCCTGTCACCCGATCGTCAAAGCGCATTCCGATAGCAATAAGTACATCACAATCGTTTGTCAAAACATTAGGACCATAATTACCGTGCATTCCTACCATTCCAACATTGAGAGGATGGCTCGTCGGTATTGCGGAAACTCCTAAGATTGTCCAAGCTGCAGGAATTCCAGACTTTTCTACAAAGGCTTTAAATTCTTCCTCGGCTTCACCAAGGATTACTCCTTGTCCCCAGACGATCATTGGCTTTTTGGCTGCATTAATAGCCGCAGCAGCTGCCTGTAATTGGTCTTCCTTTACCTCTGGAACGGGAACATAACTTCTAATGTGTTCACATTTCGCGTAAGCGAACTCAAATTCTTCAAACTGCGCATCTTTTGTAATATCAATAAGTACGGGGCCTGGGCGGCCTGTACGAGCAATATAAAATGCTTTGGCAAGTACTTCTGGGATTTCTTTTGCACTCGTAATTTGATGATTCCACTTGGTAACTGGTGTTGATATACCAATGATATCTGTTTCTTGAAAAGCGTCGCTTCCTAATAAATGAGAACCTACCTGCCCAGTGATGCAAACCATAGGCGTGCTATCTATCTGCGCATCTGCAATACCCGTAATCAAGTTTGTAGCTCCTGGCCCTGAAGTGGCTATGGCAACACCTACCTTACCTGTTGCTCTTGCAAAACCCTGCGCAGCGTGTGTGGCTCCTTGCTCGTGACGTGTAAGTACGTGCTGAATCTTATCTTGATGTACGTGCAACTGATCGTAAAATGGCATAATTGCACCGCCAGGATACCCGTAAATTAAATTTGCACCTTCTGCAACTAAGCAATGGATTAATGCCTCACTGCCCGACATT
>CAWUIT010000325.1:0-3162 GCA_963922345.1 uncultured Dokdonia sp.
TTGCAAAAGTGGCAAAGGATGATAAGATTGTAGTAGAAAAATCTACGCTCCCTGTGCGCACAGCAGAGGCCTTGCAAAATATATTACACAATACTGGAAACGGAGTTCGCTTTGATATTCTTTCTAACCCTGAATTCCTAGCAGAAGGAACAGCTGTTCAAGATTTGTTAAATGCAGATCGTGTTCTTATTGGAGGTGAAGACACTGCAGAAGGTAAAAAGGCAACACAGGCACTTGTTGATATTTATGCAAAGTGGTTACCTGAAGATCGTATATTGACCACTAATGTGTGGTCCTCTGAACTTTCAAAGCTAACGGCAAATGCTTTTCTTGCTCAAAGAGTATCATCAATTAATGCAATGTCTGAGCTTTGTGAGGTCACAGGAGCAAATGTGCAGGAGGTCGCAAAAGCGATTGGAAGTGATTCTCGTATAGGTTCAAAATTTTTAAAAGCTTCTGTAGGTTTTGGAGGCTCTTGTTTTCAAAAAGATATCCTCAATTTAGTTTATATTGCAAAAACATATGGTCTCAATGAAGTAGCAGATTATTGGGAGCAGGTAATTATTATGAATGATTATCAAAAAAGACGTTTTGCTGAAAAAATAGTGAAGACGCTTTATAATACAGTTTCCGGAAAGAAAATTACGCTTTTAGGCTGGGCTTTTAAAAAGGATACTAATGATACTCGCGAGTCTGCAGCTATTTATGTAGCAGACTATTTACTCAATGAGCAGGCAGAGATTACAATTTATGATCCCAAAGTGACTAAGGAGCAAATATATGCAGACCTTGATTATCTAAATACAAGAGCCGAAGCTGAAAATCGTAGACTTGTAACAGTAGTAAATGATCCGTATGAGGCTTGTAATCAATCTCACGCTATTTGCATTCTAACAGAATGGGATGAGTTTAATCAATTAGATTGGAGGAGGATTTATAAGTCTATGTTTAAACCAGCGTTTTTGTTTGATGGGAGGGGATTGCTAAATATAAATAAATTGAAAGGGATAGGTTTTGAAAATTATAGTATAGGAAGAGGAGTTTCTAGTAATTAGCCTTAAGCTTATTTTGAATATGACTGATATGTTTTTCTTATGTCCTTAAAGAAAGCAGCAACATCTGGCTTAATCTGGACATTTCTGGACACAGCGGTTTCCCGTGGCATAAGCTTATTTGCGTCTATACTTCTTGCAAGGTTACTCTTACCAGAAGATTTCGGTCTTATGGGGATGATCTATATAATTACTTCCATTGCTGCGGCCCTCGTGGAAAGCGGATTAACTATATCTTTGATAAGAACAACTGATGTTGATGAAATTGATTATAGCACTATATTTTATACTAATATTATTGTAAGTTCTTTTTTATATGGTATAGTGTATATACTATCCCCTTCAGTTGCTATTTTTTATGATCAGAATGCATTAACAAATATTCTCAGGGTTTATGGCTTAATCTTTGTCATCAATTCATTATCTGCTGTGCAAATCGCTAGACTAACTAAATCTATGCAATTTCGGAAGCTTATGGTAATAAATATTCCTGGCATTACAATAGGCGCTGTTTGTGGTATTTATATGGCATATCATAATTATGGAGTCTGGAGCATTATAATGATGCAACTTATAACGCAATTTATATTTTGTATCGTCATCTGGTTTACAAGTACTTGGAAACCAACATTAGATTTTTCTATCGCAAAACTGAAAGTACATTTCAATTTTGGTTATAAATTAATGCTATCAGGTTTGCTCAACGCTTGTTTTAATAACGTCTATAACGTAATGATTGGGAAGTTTTTCAGCACAAGTATGCTTGGGCAGTTTGAAAGAGCGAAATCATATAGTGACTACCCGGCAATTATTCTAACGACGATGATTGGTAAGGTAACATATCCATTATTAGCTACTATCAAAGATGAAACAGAAAGATTAACTCTCGTTTACAAGAAGATATTAAAGTTTGCATTTTTTATATCAGCTCCTCTTTTACTAACCTTATCTGCAATATCAGAACCTCTATTCATATTTGTATTAGGAGAAAAATGGGCAATTGCTGGATCATTTTTTAAAATACTATGTTTAGCATCTTTATTGTATCCTATACATGCTTTTAATTTGAATTTACTCAAAGTGCTCGGTAGGAGTGATCTGTTTTTGAAATTAGAAATTATTAAGAAATTTATTATAGTTATTTTTGCAATTATTGCCTTTCAATTTGGAGTCATTGGTTTAGTTTGGAGTATACTTTTTAGTTCCGTTGGAGCTCTCATAGTAAACACATATTATACCAAAAAACTTATTGGTTATTCAATAATAGATCAAATTAAAGATGTAAAAATCGAAATCATTACTAGTATATTAATGTACTTGATAATGTACTCTGTCATTAATAATATAGAAGGTTTTTCCATAATCTTGCAAATGATAATAACCTCCTTATCAGGAATTGTAAGTTATTTAGCTATAAATATTTTAATTAAAAACGAATCTTTACAATTTGTTCTTGAATTTAGAAAAAACCTTAAATGATTAACGTTACTAAGACATTTTTTCCACCTATAGAAGATTATCAAAAACAAGTTCAAAGAATTTGGGATAATGAATGGTTAACTAATAGGGGAGCTCTTGTTAAAGAGCTTGAGACTAAACTACAAGATCATTTAAAGACATCGTCAATATTGATGATGACTAATGGTACACTTCCTATTCAAATTTCTTTAAAAATTTTAGGAGGTGAGGGAGAGATCATTACAACACCTTTTAGTTATGTTGCAACCACATCCTCGATAGTGTGGGAGAAATGCGATCCTGTTTTCGTAGATATTCATCCAGAATATTTAACTATCGACGAGACGAAGATTGAGGCTGCCATCACAGAGAAGACAACATCAATATTGGCAACTCACGTTTTTGGAAACCCCTGTAATGTAGAGGAATTAGAAAAAATTGCAAAAAAACATAATTTACACGTTATCTATGATGCTGCACATTGCTTTGGTGTAGAATATAAGGGTAAATCTATTTTTGAGTACGGAGACGTGAGTACCTGTAGTTTTCACGCTACTAAATTATTTCATACTGGAGAAGGTGGAGCCCTATTTTGTAAGGATGAGAATTTAATGCATAAACTATTTTACAGCCTTAATTTTGGGCACAATGG
>CAWUIT010000326.1:0-3137 GCA_963922345.1 uncultured Dokdonia sp.
TCAATGCCATTTTCTGTGACACGTTCCTTGTTTACATAGTAATCCAGATCTTTTGTAATACTTACAGAGAGATTTTGCTTATTGCTTGTTTTTCCTTTGGCTTTTGGTAGTATTAAATCTAATGCATCGGGAGTAATAGCTGGTGAGGTCAAGAGAAAAAATACAAGCAGTAGAAAGACAATATCTGTCATACTACTCATACTAAACTCTGGACTTACCTTATTTCTTCCTCGTAGATTCATACTAGCTTGGCTCGTTTAATAAGTCTAAAAAGTCTACCGCATTTGCCTCCATTGAATGGACCACCTTATCTGTACGAACGACCAAGTGGTTGTACCCCATATAAGCTATTATACCTACTATAAGACCCGCTACCGTAGTCGTCATTGCGGTGTAAATACCTTCTGCCAGAGTTCCCATCTCTGCTTGTCCTGAACTTGTTGCGAGGGTATGAAATGCGAGAACCATCCCAATTACGGTTCCTAAAAACCCTATCATAGGAGCTGCACCTGCTATAGTGGCAAGCACACTCACATTACGTTCTAGTTTATAAACTTCTAACTTACCTTGATTCTCTATGGCTGTATTGATATCTTCAAGCGGACTGCCGATACGGGAAATTCCTTTTGCTGTAAGTCTAGAAACTGGGGAGTTTGCTTGTTCACAATAAATTTTTGCACCTTCAATATTTCCTGAAGCCACATTATCACGTATCTGATTCATAAAATTACTATCAACACGCGATGCAGCTTTAATAGCAAATAGTCGCTCAAAATAAATATAAATTGCTACAAATAGTAGTACAAACAATACGGCTATTATAATGATTCCCGCTGTGCCACCTGTAACAAGTAAATCTATAATAGATAGCGTCTTTTCAACAGGCTCATCGGTAGTAAGAACGTCTGCTGCATCTTGAGCACCGTCTTGAATTAAAGTAAACACCATAAATTTTTATTGAGGCTTTGTTATCAAACGAATGTTCATTGTGAAAATTGTATTCCAATTAATTCATTGTTCCTCCGGTAAGAAGAATAAACGCTAAAGCTCCCGCTGCAAAACCAATAAATGCAAGCCAAGTGATCTTTTTTAAGTACCAGATAAAATCAATCTTCTCCATACCCATAGCTGCTACTCCAGCCGCAGAGCCAATGATAAGCATACTACCTCCAGTTCCTGCTGAGTACGCAATAAAGTGCCATAAAAGGCTGTCTGTTGGAGCAGAATACATCCCCATAGATGCTGCAACTAGTGGCACATTATCAATTATAGCAGATAAAACTCCTAAGATTGCCACTACGACGTCTTGGTTAGGAATCGCCTCGTTTAAAATTTCAGCTACATATCTTAAGGTACCTACTGGATCACCAGACTCAGACAATCCATATACTAAGCTTTCAAGACCAGCGACTGCCATTAAAATTCCTAAGAAGAATAAAATACTAGAAATTTCAATACGCGATAATGCCTTGTGCGCACTATATAAATGCTTACGCTCTTTTGTAAAATCTTCTTCAGGATGAATATACTCAGATACTAACCAAACAACACCTAAGGCAAGCATCATACCCATATAAGGAGGTAAGTGTGTTACTGTCTTAAAAATAGGAACAGAAACAATCATACCAAGACCTAAAAACAACATGGTCTTACTACTCAATAATCGTTCAGCTTCTTCGTCTTCTTCTGTATTGACTATAATATCACCTTTAAAAGCTGGTAAATAACTTGCAATAAGATATGGTATTACAAAACAAATAATAGAAGGTATTACGACGTACTCAATTAATTTCATAGCCGTTACATTATCTGCAATCCAAAGCATAGTTGTGGTTACATCACCTATGGGTGACCACGCACCACCAGCGTTTGCAGCAATAACAACCATCGCAGCAAACCAGAGTCGCTGTTCTCTATTTACAATTAACTTGCGTAACAATGTTATTAATACAATTGTCGCGGTGAGGTTATCAATAATAGCAGATAAGATAAAGGCGAGTACTCCAATAATCCATAAAAGTCTCTTTTTACTTTTTGTACGTACAGCTCCCTTTAGAACTTCAAAACCTCTGTGTAGATCAATAATTTCTACAATGGTCATCGCTCCTATTAAGAATATCAATATCTCAGCTGTTTTGCCTAAATGATGAAGCAGTGTATTATCAAATCCCTCCTCACTTTTTGCAATGAGTCCCTCATCTGTAAGGGCTACTCCATTTTCAAAAAGACTATACGTATGCTCGTGAGTGTCGATAACGTCAAACCAACCCATATGAAAACCAACAGCCAAAAATGCCCAAATTAAGGAGGCCATTATAAGGGCTGGTACTGTTTTATCAAGTCTAAGAGGGTGCTCTAAAGTAATTGAAAGATAGCCAATTACGAAAATGAGTATAATTACTGATTCCATATATTAATTAGGTTTGTTTTAAAGTATTAAAGTAATTCTTTTAGTGCAATTTCAAAAGCTGTCTTGCTTATATTTTGCTTGCTACTATTGTTTCCAAAAGTATTTTCTATTGCGTTTCTAATTGTTTGCGACGTATCATTAAAAATAGCATCATCGGTCATTTGGACGCGACGTTCCATAAAATAAGCAAAAACTCTTGCCATCCCACAATTAGATATAAAGTCAGGTATAAGACTCACTTTTGCATCCGTATGCTCCATAATAGGTCCAAAGAAAATTTCCTTGTCTGCAAAAGGGACATTTGCACCACAAGAGATCACTTCTAACCCTGTGTTAATCATATTATTGATTTGCTCTTCTGTGATCAATCTTGACGCGGCACAGGGTGCAAAAATTTCGGTTTCAAGATTCCAGATTTTCTCATTCATTTCTGCAAATGGAATAAGACCTTCACTATTTGCATTGAGGGTATTACCTGTTTTATGGAGATACATGTCTCGTATCTCTTCAAAGGTAAATCCATCCTTATTTATAAAACCACCCACTATGTCAATAATTCCAACCACCTTAGCTCCCATCTGCGCGAGATAATATGCTGCTGCAGCACCTACATTACCAAAGCCTTGTACAACTGCTCGCTTCCCTTTAACATCACCACCATAAATATTATAATAATGACGTATCGCCTCTGCCACCCCGTAACCAGTAATCATATCTGCCACTGTAT
>CAWUIT010000327.1:0-3130 GCA_963922345.1 uncultured Dokdonia sp.
TTTTTAGAAAAATGGGGAGAGGCAGCATATACCACTAGTGGTTTTTTCTGGATGGCCCTATGGGCATTTATTCTGGGATATATTTTGAGTAGTATTATTCAAGTATTTGTCACTGAAAAGCGAATGCAAGAAACGATGGGAGGTACGCAATCTAAAGGTGTATTGCTGGGGACTTTTTTCGGTTTCATTAGTAGTTCGTGCAGTTTTGCTGCACTAGCATCCACTAAATCTATATTTAAGAAGGGAGCTAGCTTTATTTCATCAATGGCCTTTCTTTTAGCCTCAACTAATCTAGTAATTGAATTAGGAATAATTATTTCTATTTTTTTGGGTTGGCAATTTGTGGTCGGTGAATACCTTGGAGGAATTCTGTTGATAGGGATTAGCTGGTTGCTCATTCGCCTTATTAATCCTAGTAAGCTTATTAAAGAAGCGCGTGAAAACCTTAAATCTAATAATGATGACGGAGAGAGCAGCGCACCAGACGAGCGCTGGCAAAAGCGCATCAAGGAAGAAAAAAACTGGGTCAAAGTAGGCCGGAAGTATAAGATGGAATGGCAAATGGTATGGAAAGATGTGACCGTAGGTTTTACTATTGCGGGTATTGTAGCTGCTTTTGTACCCGATGCTTTTTTTGAAACGCTTTTTATCAATAGTGGTAACGGCAATCAGGACTTCTCATTTCTTGAGATTCTTGAGCATATCGTAGTAGGACCTGTTGCGGCTTTTCTTACTTTTATTGGGTCTATGGGTAATATTCCATTGGCTGCTTTATTATTTGGAAAAGGTGTGAGCTTTGCCGGCGTGATGGCATTTATTTTTAGTGATTTGGTAGTTTTTCCTGTATTGCGGATTAATGCTAAATATTATGGCTGGAAGATGTCATTTTTCATTCTGTTCTTGCTATTTACGTCACTTATAGGAACCTCATTGGTATTACATTACGGATTTGATCTTTTTAATTTAATTCCAGATCCTTCACAGGTAAGTGTACAAGACAGCGAGCATTTTAAGATCGATTATACTTTTTTCTTAAACATTATATTCCTCTTAATTTCAGGATATTTAATATATCTATCTTTCTTTAAAAGGGACGATGTTGATCACTCTATGAGTGAGATGGCACCCAAAAGTAAGCTGTTAGAGCAGGTGTTGAAATATCTAGCTTTTGCTTGCTATCTATGGCTAGCTGGAGGCTTACTTATAAAGTTTATATTATAATGATGAGACATACATATACTATAAAAGGAATGACCTGTAACGGTTGTAGTACTGGTGTAGAACAGAAACTTAATGCCATTCCGAGCGTAAAGGCAGCAACAGTAAGTCTAGAGAACGAGGAAGCCATCATTGAGATGGAAAAGCACCTCTCTGTTGCAGAGTTGCAAAGTGCATTGCCTGATAAGTATACAATTACTGAAAAAGAAGAAATCAACGTTTTTAAGAATACTAGTAAGGCAAGTACTAGTGACGTTTCTGAAAGCGGAGCCCTTGAGAAGTCAAAATTTGAGCAGCTCAAACCCTTATTTTTAATCTTGCTTTACATTACTGTAGCAGTTACATTACTACATTATAAGGATTGGGACGTGCAAGCTATGATGCTTGACTTTATGGGATTGTTTTATATCGTTTTTAGTTTTTTTAAGATGCTAGACTTAAAAGGATTTCCGCAAAGTTTTGCGATGTACGATCCTCTGGCAAAACGGGTTCCCTTTTATGGCAAGGTATATCCATTTATTGAAACTGCTTTAGGTATAATGTTCTTACTTCGATTTGAAGTAACTATCGCCCTCATCGCAACCTTGATAATTCTAGGTATTACTACCTTAGGGGTTACGAGAACCTTGCTGGATAAAAAGAAAATACAATGTGCTTGTTTAGGTACAGCCTTAAAACTCCCTATGACCGAAGCCACATTTATAGAAAATGCTATAATGATTGTTATGGCTATAGCAATGCTTTCCAACTTTATATGAGGAAGAAGTTTACAGCTGTACAGATTTGTACCTCAATAATAGGTGTACTCTACTTAGTTTGGGAGTATAATATGCAGCAATTCATTACTGCACATGGATTGTCCAATTCCTTCGAGACTCGCGTAGACCTGATCATTGTTGTTCCATTACTACTTGTTCTAACAAGTATTTCTGTTTGGCAATTTGTAAAGAAGTAAGTGCGCTTTCGCGAAAGCATAATAAACACCATAAAAAAACCTCTGCCAAAAGCAGAGGTTTATAATTTTTGAACTACTCGAAAGTAGCTCAATTAAGGTTTGTCGCGTTGCGACTTACATCATTCCTGGCATTCCACCGCCTCCCATAGGTGGCATTGCAGCAGGTGCATCTTCCTTAATATCCGTAAGTGCACACTCTGTAGTAAGAATCATTCCAGAAACAGATGCAGCATTTTCTAGCGCTACACGAGTTACTTTTTTAGGATCAATAATTCCTGCTTTGAGCATATCTGTGTACTCGCCATTTTTTGCGTTGTACCCAAAATCTTTCTTTCCATCCATCACTTTTGAGATTACTACAGCTCCCTCGCCTCCAGCGTTAGAAACAATAGTTCTAATAGGAGATTCTATAGCGCGGTTTACAATTTGTACCCCAGTTGCCTCATCTGCGTTTTCTGTCTTAATCTTTTCGAGTGCCTTTTTTGCACGTACAAGGGCAACACCTCCACCGGCAACAATACCCTCTTCTACAGCAGCACGAGTTGCGTGTAATGCATCATCTACACGGTCTTTTTTCTCTTTCATTTCTACTTCTGAGGCGGCACCTACATAAAGTACGGCAACACCGCCAGCTAGTTTTGCTAGGCGCTCTTGTAGTTTTTCTTTATCATAATCAGAAGTGGTAGTTTCTATCTGAGATTTGATTTGACCTACACGAGATTTGATCATATCTGAGTCACCAGAACCATTTACAACTGTAGTATTATCCTTGTCAATAGTTACTGTCTCTGCAGTACCTAGCATATCTATAGTTGTGTTTTCAAGTGTAAATCCTCTCTCTTCTGAGATTACTGTGCCACCTGTAAGAATTGCGATGTCTTCTAGCATAGCCTTACGACGATCTCCAAAACCTGGTGCTTTTACTGCGGCAATTTTAAGAGCGCCACGTAATTTATT
>CAWUIT010000328.1:0-3123 GCA_963922345.1 uncultured Dokdonia sp.
TGAATTGTTCAACAGCTACGATAGAATTATCACACCAAGATTCTTTTAATAAAATAGTATCATGAAATTAAAATATATATCTACACTTTTATTGGTGACATTTATTCTGAATTTTTCATATGCACAGAAAAAGTCAGATTTAGAGAAAGCAAATAAAAAGTATGATCAATTAGCCTTTTTTGAAGCTCAAAAGCTTTATAAAAAACTATTTGAAGATGGTTACGAATCACCAGAGATTTTATCAAAACTTGCCGATGCTTATTACTTTAATGACGAGTTAGAAAAATCCAATAAATATTATACTCTACTTTTTGAAAAATACAAAGAGTCAGTAAAACCAGAGTATTACTTTAGACATGCGCAAACTTTAAAAGCTACTGGTCAGTATCAGAAAGCAGATCAATTGATGGCAACTTTTAATTCCTTCAAGGGATTTGATTCAAGAGCCAAAAAATATTCAGACGAGCCAAATTATCTGCAAATCATTGATTTTCAGTCAGGAAGATTTATTATAAAAAATGCGGAGGATGTTAATAGTTATACCAGTGATTTTGGTACGGCTTACTACGATGCCAAAGATAAAGTAGTGTTTGCCACGTCTAGAGATACTTCTTCACTAATAAATAGAAGACATACATGGAGTGGACAGGCTTTTTTAGAGCTCTATGAAGCTGATGAAACAAATGCTGGAGAATTAAGAAATGCCAAGGAATTTAAAGGGGTTCTTAATACAAGGTTCCATGAAAGTACACCTACATTTACTAAAGATGGTAACACTGTATACTTTACGCGTAATAACTACTCCGAAGGTGTTGCAAGACAAGATATTGATGGGGTTAACAGACTTAAAATATACAAGTCGGTTAAAAAGGGAAAAAGATGGTCACAACCTGTTGAACTACCTTTTAATAGCGATGAATACTCTACAGCACATCCAGCATTAAGTCCAGATGAGACTAAGTTATATTTTTCAAGTGATATGCCAGGATCAGTTGGTTATGACATGAGAGAAAAATTTGGGAAGTCTGATTTATGGGTAGTTGATATTTTAGAAGATGGTAATTACAGTGAACCTCGTAATTTGGAAAATGTCAATACAGAAGGTAGAGAAAGTTTTCCTTTTGTAAGTAGCAATAATACACTGTATTTCGCAAGTACTGGTCATCAAGGATTAGGAGGATTAGATGTATTTGCAAGTTCCATCAAACCAGATGGATCTGTATCTAATGTGGTAAATATAGGTAGTCCTATAAACACGCAATATGATGATTTCTCATTTATAATAAATGACGGTAGTAAGCGAGGATACTTCAGTAGTAATAGACCAGGTGGAATCGGAGATGACGATATTTATAGTTTCATTCAAACGGAAGAGATGCGTAAAGAATGTGAGCACCTTCTTTCTGGTACAGTAACTGATAAAAATACAGGAGCTCCTATAGATGGTGCATTAGTAACCGTTCTTGATGCTAATAATAATATTGTAGGAGACGTGATTACTAAGGCTAATGGAAAATTTGTATTTAAATTAGAGTGTGATAAACAATATTTCCTACGAGGTGAAAAACGAGAATATGGTACCGACGAGGATTTGTTTACAACACCTTCTCAGACAGATTATAGTGATATACCGCTGGAATTGTCTAAAAACAAACAAGCGCTAGCAGATTGTGATGATATAGCACCTTTATTAAACATAAAACAAATCTACTTTGATTTTGACAAGTCTAATATAAGACCAGATGCAGCTGCAGAATTGACAAAGATTAAAGCATTCATGGAACTATATCCACAGATAGCTGTTGAAATTAGGTCTCACACAGATAGTCGTGCGCCAGATGATTACAACGATGCTTTAAGTGATCGTAGAGCGCGAAGTACTCGTCAGTGGTTGATCGATAATGGTATCGATGCGTCCAGATTAACAGCCAAAGGTTATGGAGAGCGTCAATTACTTAATAAGTGCTCAAATGGAGTTGAATGTACTCCAGAGGAACATCAACTTAATCGTAGATCAGAGTTTATAATTTCTGGTCTAGGTAAGATTTCCAATTGTAATTAATAAAAAAGAGGTTCTTCAAGAACCTCTTTCTTTTTTATAATAACGCTTTCGCGAAAGCGTAGCAAAGATTATACAGCTATGGATTCAAATTCCGATACGAAGTGGAATTTGATACTAGGGTATTTTTGTTGCGTCATTTGAAGAGAGAAAGCACTATCTGCTAGAAATACCAATTGACCTTGTTTATCTTTAGCTAAGAACTTGGACTTAACTCTTTTAAAATCTAAAAATTCCTCACTTTTCCAATCCTTAGTATCCACCCAGCAAGCTTTGTGCACGTTAAGGTTCTCATAGGAACATTTTGCTCCATATTCATGTTCCAGTCTATATTGAATTACTTCAAATTGCAGAGCGCCAACAGTACCAATAACTTTACGACCATTTAGTTCTAGAGTAAATAATTGTGCTACACCTTCATCCATTAATTGATCAATACCCTTAGCAAGCTGTTTTGCTTTCATAGGATCGGCATTATTAATGTATCTAAAATGTTCTGGTGAGAATGAAGGAATTCCCTTATAATGTAGGATCTCACCACTAGTTAAAGTGTCACCGATTTTAAAATTTCCCGTGTCGTGAAGACCTACAATATCTCCTGGGTACGATATGTCAACAATTTCTTTCTTTTCTGCAAAGAATGCATTAGGACTGGAGAATTTTAAGTTTTTATCTAACCTAACATGTTTATAAGGTTTGTTACGCTCAAAAGTCCCGCTTACAATTTTCACAAAAGCCAGTCTGTCTCTGTGTTTAGGGTCCATATTCGCGTGTATCTTGAAAACGAATCCACTAAAATCTTTTTCTTTAGGATTTACTAATCGTTCCTCAGCATTTTTAGGTCTAGGAGTAGGGGCTATTTTAATGAATGCGTCTAGCAGCTCTTTTACGCCAAAATTATGTAGTGCACTACCATAAAATACAGGTTGCAATTTGCCGTCTAGGTAATCTTTCTCATTAAATTCTGGATAGATACCTTCTACCATTTCAAGCTCTTCTCGTAATGTTTGAGCGCTTTCAGTTCCAATTAGGTTGTCTAATGCCGTATCATTTAAATCGTCTAT
>CAWUIT010000329.1:0-3096 GCA_963922345.1 uncultured Dokdonia sp.
ATATTCTCGTATGAAATGACCGGCGGATTATCGAGATAAGCGTTTATGAGATTTTGCAATTTACTATCGTCAAAAAAAGGCACTCCTATAATGGTGTTTTTACTATCATCTACACCTATAACGATGTATGAATTATTTTTAGGATTACTGTTTGATAGTGCGCAAATATGTTTTAAAAACTTTGCCTTCCCTTCTTTGTTACTAATGTCTATTTTACGCTTTTTGTCGTAAAAACTATTCTCATCATTATGAGCAAGAAGATTTTTTACAAGAAGGCGTTTGTTAATCATTGCTTATGATCAATTCTTATTAACCATAGTAGATGAGGCTTGTGCCGTGCTAAAGACTACTAGGTCTGCAATATTAACGTGATAAGGTCTTGAGACCACAAAATAAATGATATCTGCAATGTCTTCTGGCTGTAAACAATCAAACCCTTGATACACCTTTTGCGCTCTATCTACATCTCCTTTAAAGCGTACTTTACTAAAATCTGTTTCTACCATCGCTGGATTAATAGCTCCTACTCTAATATTGTGCTTATTGAGGTCTAAGCGCATTCCTTGATTTATAGCATCTACTGCGTGTTTACTCGCACAGTAAACGTTACCATTGGGATACACCTCTTTACCAGCTGTAGAACCTATATTAATTATATGGCCGTTGTTACGCGCAGTCATTTGTGGTATAATGGCTTTACTAACGTACAAGAGCCCTTTTACATTAATGTCAAGCATAGCATCCCAATCATCTATCGCTCCATTTTGAATAGGATCAAGACCGTGAGCATTTCCTGCATTATTAATTAAAATATCAATATGCTTAAAATCATCTGGAAGCGTCGCGATTGCACTTTGCACCTGGTGGTTGTCTCTCACGTCAAAGTTGAGCGTGTGTACCTTGACCAGGTGCTCAAGTTCTTTCTTGAGAAGATCTAATTCTTCCTGGCGTCTACCACAAAGTATAAGATGTATTCCCTCACTAGCAAATCGAACTGCCGTTGCTCTACCAATACCTGAGGTGGCTCCTGTTATAAATGCTATTTTCATAATTATAATATATAATGTTATGCCACTTCTTCTCCTACACTAGCTTCAAGTAATTCAAACCAATCTTTGAGTTCTAGAGCTATTTCTGTTGCTTTTACTGCGTTTGATATACGCTCTTTTGTAGTAGTTCCTATTACGGGATGTATTTTAGAAGGATGTCTAAGCAGCCAAGCCAGTAATAACTGATCTGGTGTAGCGCTGTATTTTTCTTTTAAGGTGTTAAGCTTGTTTTTAATTCTTCTATTTTGTGGAGTATCTTCTCTAAAAACAGATCCAAGCGGACTCCAACTCATAGGCACAATATCTTCTTGCATCATATAGTCAATCGTCCCATCTGTTAAAGAAGAGCGTTCGGTAAGGGAGATTTCAATTTGATTTCCTGCAATCTCACTCTTGGAAGCAATTAAAGCCATCTGTGGTGGTGTAAAATTAGAAACTCCAAATGCTTTAATTTTACCTTGACCTCGTAAATGAGTGACAGCCTCTGCTATTTGATCAGGATGCATTAAGGGACTGGGGCGGTGCAACAAGAAGAGATCTAAGTAATCTACTTGTAATTTTTTAAGAGACCTCTCAACACTTTTAATGATATACGCTGTGTCGTATTGATAATGTTTAATTGTATTTTCAGGTCGAGCATCACCTTTCATCTGGATGCCGCATTTACTTATTAGTTGGATTTGATCTCTCGGTATTTTCGCTTTCGCGAAAGCGTGACCCCACTCCTCCTCCGTCGTGTAATCTCCATAGATATCTGCGTGATCAAAAGTGGTAATCCCCTGATCTATACAGTGATGAATCATCGCTATCATCTGTTCTGTGTCAAGCTGTTTTCCCCACGCGCCCCAGGTCATACAACCTTGTATAATTCTTGAAAAATTCATTCTGCCGTTTTTAATTACCTTCTCACTAAAATTACTACTTCTAAAACTACAGAAATGTGTGGCAAGCCCTTTATATTCAATATTTTTTAACCAAATGTTAACAAGATTTTTAGGAATAAAATAAGACTTTGCGTCGTTAAGAGTTACTGATTATTACAATTTGAAATTATGGAACAAAATACTACGGCAATTGACATTCAGGCAATCAATGAGAAGATAGAGAGGGAGAGTGCATTTGTTGACGTCCTCACAATGGAAATGAACAAAGTCATTGTGGGTCAAAAGCATATGATCGAGCGATTATTAATAGGGTTACTAGGTCGCGGTCATATTCTTCTTGAAGGAGTTCCCGGACTTGCAAAAACACTTGCCATAAACACCCTAGCACAAGCTGTGCACGGATCGTTCTCTAGAATCCAATTTACACCAGATTTACTTCCCGCAGATGTTGTAGGTACCCTTATTTACAACATGAAACTCAATGATTTTAGTATTAAAAAGGGACCCATATTTGCAAATTTTGTACTTGCAGATGAGATTAACCGTGCTCCTGCAAAAGTCCAGTCTGCACTGCTCGAGGCCATGCAAGAAAAACAAGTTACCATAGGGGATGAGACTTTTATACTTGATAAGCCTTTTCTAGTAATGGCAACTCAAAACCCTGTTGAGCAAGAAGGTACGTATCCACTTCCAGAAGCGCAGGTTGACCGTTTTATGCTCAAAACAGTTATTGATTACCCAAAAATAGAAGACGAACAATTGATCATCAGAGCAAACTTAAAGGGTGCTTTTGAAAAAATAAATCCTGTTGTCTCTGTAGAGCAAATTTTGCGTGCGCAGGAGGCCGTTAAGGAGGTCTATATGGATGAGAAAATTGAGAAATATATTCTTGATATCATTTTTGCCACACGCTATCCAGAGAATTATGGTCTAGCAGATCTTAAACCGCTTATCAACTTTGGTGCATCACCACGTGGTAGTATTAATCTTGCTACCGCTGCAAAGTGTTATGCTTTTATAAAACGCAGAGGGTATGTAATTCCAGAAGATGTAAGAGCCGTAGTACACGATATATTGCGCCACCGTATTGGAATTACGTATGAGGCAGAAGCAGAAAATATTACTTCTGTAGATATCATTAATAAGATCGTAAACCAGATTGA
>CAWUIT010000330.1:0-3079 GCA_963922345.1 uncultured Dokdonia sp.
TTACCTTGCTGTAAACCTACATCTACCGCCGCACGGTAGTGTATACCTCCATACATACGGCTTATTGCTGCTTCTTCTGCAGCAGCTCTAAACGAAGGAAAATTACGTACAGGAAGGCCATACGCCGTTTCTGTAGTATCATTGAAACTGAAATTATCTCCAAAAATACTAGTCAAAGTTTCAGCAGCGGCTCCCGATACCACGGAGTGACCACTTACATACTCAGGAAATGGAGGAGTTTGTAATATAGGTTTCCAAGCATCATCAATGTGGTTATTGATAAGGGTTTCAGGTCTTATAAGATTAGAACGATACTTTTCATCCCAACAAGATATAAAAGCGTCATTCATAGCAATAGATGTTTTCGCGTAAGCGTAAAGCGTATTTACAACATCAAAATCTGCTTTTTTTGAAGCAATTTTCGTGATCCCAATCCAGTGGCCACCTGGAGTAATTTTTTTGGTGGCAAACATAAGGTGACCTCTCGTAACAGATACATAAGGGTTACAATCCCAAAATTGAGCAATTGCTATCTCTTCTGAGGTGTCTCCATCTTTGGTTATTTTCTGGCTTATATCATAAACCTCTTTGAGTTCTTTGTAAAAATCTGAATCCTCTTCAAGAGAAAAGGCTGGTGGAGGCACCGGCTTAAACTGATCTGCTGAGGTAAGTACAAAAGGTCTTATCTTATTCCAGTGTGGTTCTATGCCATCCATATAAGCAGGAGGGGTAGGTTGCCACCTTGACGGCTCATCTGCAAAAACAGAAAACTTAGGCATCGTGCGCGTTTGCTTGTAGTTATCTCCGTCCATCCACGCCGCAATATGGTTTGCTACTTGAAGACCATAATCTCTAGATTGTGTAAATACTTCTTCATTTTTATTTTCCCATTGAGCATACAAGCTATCCCGATAGGTCTCAATTTCTTCTTCAGAAAATATAAGACGTTTACTCATTTCCATATGAGCTACAAGTGCTGCAAGCTCAAAGTTGATTGTGCCTTCACTGGGAGCAGCTGGAATTTTAGAGAGATCTGTAAGCTGGTTTGCTAGTGATTGAAAGTTTGGATCATTTGATGCTAAAATCTCGTAAGCCGCAATGTTGGGATATGCATAAATTCTACTCGCTACAGGAGGGGAGAAAATATCGTGTATGATAACTTCTGTGACCTTATCTATAGCATTATGAAAATGATCGGGGGTTATCACTATAGGTTCACTTTCGTTACTGCACGATAGCAAGCAAGAAATTGAAATTACTAAAATGAAAGTTCTAATTACGTAGTTCATTAGTTTGATGATAATATTTCATAAACCTGAGCTGCTTCATTATTATAGGTAACGAGCAAGTATGATTTATTATGATGTTTAATTATTGATAAATGCCGTACAGATTTTTGAGCAAAATCTAAGCCAATTTCAAAGCCGGCTGTCATTTTTTCATCTGTCTCGATAAGCGTTCCAGAAAATGAGTCTAACCGCCCGTGATAGGGCTTAGTTCCAAAATAATTTCCACCTGCAAGAGCGTCTTCTATGCCATCTCCTGTAAAATCGTGTACCGCAAATGCCATTATAGGAGCCACTTGCATAGCGGGTGGGAAAGGTACAAAAGTAAAACGACCTTTGTCATTTTTAAGATATCCAGATGTGAGGGTATTTACAGAATGCTTTTGTGCAGCATTAAGTGTTTTTTTCTCAAATATTTGAGAGATTGTTTGACCTGCAAAGGCATTATTTGTCTGATACTTTTTTCTAAGATATACAAGTTGTGAGGATAGCTCTGGGAGGTTATGTAATGGGTAGTACTCACCATTACTTTCGGTTGCAATAATAGTCTCACTTTGTCCATTGGCATCAAAATCGGCTTGATACATGAGCATCGGGTACGTGTTAGATGCTTTGAACTTGCTGTTTGTACCCCAATTACCTAGTAAGTAATCTAGATCACCATCACGATCAATATCATAAGGCTTAATGCGTTGCCATAGCCCATTGAGGGACTCTTCTACAAGATAAACTTCTTGAAACTTACCCTTGTTATTCTTTAAAAAATAAGGCTGCATCCATTCTCCCACAACTATTAAATCATCTATGCCGTCATTGTCAAAGTCTGTCCAGATAGCATCGGTTACCATACCTAAAGCCCCTAGTTGATTTTTAGAATCGACCTTATATGTGCCATTATCATTTTTAAGCAATTGCGCTTCTGGGATAGTGCCAAAATCTCCCGTAATGGCGTGATAGCCTACAAATAAATCGAGATCTCCATCTTGATCATAATCACTTTCAATAATGACCGATGCATTTCCTCGTATGGGTACTATATTTTTAGAGATATTTTCATCAGCTACTTCAAGAATATAGTTGTCTAATGCGCTATTATTCTTAGAAAAATCAGCGCCAGCAGTTCCTACAATAATCTTCTTATTAATTATAACAGCTGTCTTATCTTCCGATTTTTTTAGGGTGTCTAATTGTTTAGTATACGCTTTCGCGAAAGCGGATGTATGTTTTTGATCATGATTTGTAGGCTTATTTTCTCTTTGAGACAGATAAATTTCTGATGCGGTGTATTTTGAGCTGCCAAAGTAAATGTCATCAAGGCCATCATTATTTATATCTCCAATAGCAGTTGCGGGACCACGATCAGAAATTTGATAGGGTATCAACTTTTGCCTATTAAAGTCTATATAAGGATCTTCTTTATGTGTAAATTCTATACCTAGATTATCTACAACCTTGGTGAAAATTTTGTCCTTTTTAGGATGTAGTGTTTCATAATGAAACGGTTCTGGGTTTTGAGGAGATACTATAAGCGTTTGGTTAGTTTGAACAGCACGTACTATTTCAAAAGAATTATCTGGCCAAATTATCTTTAAGGAATCAATCGTTTTTTTATCGCCAAATCCAAAATGAATCATAGGTTCTGAGGAGGCTTGGAAACCTCTAGCGGTGTATAGCTCCTTATATTGTACAGTATTTCCAGTATAAGCAAACACTTTTGTGCCTATACCAAGACGGTTATTTTTTGAATAGTTAAATTTTAATTTAAGATGCGAGCTCGTACTATCTGTTTTATT
>CAWUIT010000331.1:0-3070 GCA_963922345.1 uncultured Dokdonia sp.
CTATCTGGATATGCGTTGAGCATAACGCCATTAGGAATCGCTGATTGGTTTGGTTGCATATATAAATTATTCTTTTTGAATAAATATAAATGTAAGTAATCAAAGTAAAAGAGTAGAAGTAGATGTACACTTTTTAAATCTTGTAGAACAGACCTTAGTCTAAAATTTCTACGATTTTACAAATACCATGCAATGTTGCCAGGGGAGATTTTTAAAATTCTTTTTTAATGTGAAGCCAGCGGCCTTCATTTCTTTTACAGATTGCTTTTCAGACATTTTATGGATCTTCTTGATAGGTACACTTGGGTCTTCTGCTCTATATTCAATTAGAAAAACTTCTCCATCAGGTTTTAACGCTGTTTTAATGGAAGCCATCATCTCCTTTGGAAATTCAAACTCGTGATAGACATCGACCATTAGAACTTTATCAACTGAGTTTGCTGGAAGATTTACAGATTGTGATGATCCCTTTACTGTAGTAATGTTACTTATATTTTGATCTGCTAGTTTAGTGGTGATGGCCTCAAGCATTTCATCTTGAATATCTACCGCGTAGATACCTCCATTATAAGCAATAGGAGCCATTTTAAATACGTGATAGCCAGAACCAGCACCTATATCTGCAATATAATCTGTAGATGCTATTTTCATGTTTTTAAGGAGCTGCGCGGTCTGCTCTTCTTCCTCACGATCAGAACGCTCTAGCCAATTAATCCCTTGGAAGCCCATAACGTGCGCAATCTCTCTACCTAAATACCACTTACCTATACCGTTTATATCACCAGATTTATAGGAGTAATTCTCATTGCTAGTTGTAGTTTGTCCCTGACAGCTTGCTGTCAAGAAGAACAAACATAAAATACTAATTGTATAGATTGATTTATAGAACATCTAAAATTGTATTGGTTTGAACAATAGCGTCGTTTTAGTTTTCTTTTCACTATCAAAATAGAGAATTGATCCTTTAAGCAAGGTTATTTTTTTCATCTCTTCAGGTTTGATCGGTGTATTGGTTGTTTTTCCTGAGGCATCCTTCACTCGGATTGAGAAGGGATTCTCACCTATATTTTTGATAATAGCAAAGGTATCTTGGCCTTCATAAGGATTTATTGCGGCGTCTTGACCAGGGCCTTGACCTGTGATTGACATACTTTGCACCCCGTCTAATTCAAAAATGACCTCCTCTTGCGAGAAAGCAACAATAGAAGTGAAAGCAAAGAAAATAGAAAGTAAATATTTCATAACGTGTGAATTATCTTTCTAAATTATACTATTACTATAATACAAGAAGTTAAGGGGTTGCTAATTTTATATTTATTTTAAATTCCTATCAATCGTCTTAACTAATAAGGATAATTTTCTAGTACGCTTTCGCGAAAGCGAATAATCTATCATTATAATTAAAAAGGTTCTAATAATTTTCTGTAGACTCCCTGTCTATATTGTGAATAAAGAATTAGTAGATACTTATCCTTCTAGCGATAATTCAGTGATCTAATAGGAATTTAAAAAAGTTTATAAATTCACTTATTGTTTAACTGGATAGTGTTAATAGTTAAACAGTATCTGCTTATCTTTACAGAGCATACAGATAAGTAGGTTTTAAAAAAATACATTTGAAACAGGCATTAATCATAGGTTCTGGAATTGCAGGTTTGGCTGCAGCTTTACGCTTACGTAAAAAGGGTTATAATGTTACGGTATTTGAGGCAAATAACTATGTAGGAGGGAAGCTTACAGTGATAGAAGAAGGTGGATATCGTTGGGATGCAGGTCCCTCGCTATTTACAATGCCTCATCTTGTCGATGAACTATTTGAGCTCTTTGGACGGGAAGCAAAATCTTATTTTCAATATAAGAAAAAGGATGTCCTATGTAATTACTTCTGGGAAGACAGTACTACCTTTAGCGCTGTAGCAGACAGAGACTTGTTTATTAAAAAGGCATCTACAACTTTTGATGTTCCAACGAGTGCTCTTGAAAACTACCTCGATAGCTCAAAAGATAAGTATGATCTTACATCATCTATTTTCTTAGAAAAGTCATTGCACAAGTGGAAAACGTACGTCTCTCTAAAAACACTTAAGTCCCTTATTCTAAGCTATAAGCTAGACACAAATAAATCATTAGACGCGACAAATAGAAAATCATTTGACGACCCACGCCTCGTGCAGTTATTTAATAGATATGCTACCTATAATGGTTCATCTCCCTACAAAACGCCAGGAATTATGTCTATGATTCCGCATCTGGAGATGTACTATGGTACTTTTTTTCCAAGAGGAGGGATGCATTCCATAACCGAAAGTTTATATTCACTCGCTAAGGATCAAGGGGTAACTTTTAGATTAAATGAAAAAGCCACTAAAATCGTTACAAAAGCAAATAGAGCTACTCAAGTCATCACAGATGTAAACAGTTATGAGGGAGATGTTATAGTCTCAAATATGGACATATTTTCTACTTATAAAAACTTACTTAAAGAAGAAGCGCAACCCAAAAGAGTTCTCAGTCAAGAGCGGTCAAGTTCTGCTCTTATTTTCTATTGGGGAATTGACAGAGAATTTCCATCTTTAGATTTACACAACATATTTTTTAGCGATAATTATAAGGAAGAGTTTGAGCAAATATTTGACTATAAAACGCTTTCAGACGACCCGACGGTCTATATAAATATCACTAGCAAAGAGCAAGCTAGCGATGCTCCAACGGGCTGTGAGAATTGGTTTGTGATGGTTAATGCGCCAGGAAATACAGGACAAAACTGGGAAGAATTAAAAAAGAAAGCGCGAGCTTCCATTATTAAGAAACTGTCGCGCATTCTCAAAGTAGATATTGCGTCATTAATCACGGTTGAGCGAGTACTAGATCCAGTAACTATTGAGCGTGAAACAAGTTCCCATCAAGGGTCTTTATACGGCGCTGCAAGTAATTCAAAATTTGCGGCATTTTTACGTCACCCTAACTTTTCTTCTAGTTTAAAAAATCTTTATTTCTGTGGTGGTTCTGTGCACCCAGGCGGTGGTATTCCGTTATGTTTACTTTCTGCAAAAATAGTTAGTGATTTAAT
>CAWUIT010000332.1:0-3059 GCA_963922345.1 uncultured Dokdonia sp.
AATATCGTAGAAGAGGGAATGCAAATACGTGAAGACCTTACCGTGATAATGGTGGCGCCTAAGTGCCCAGGTTCTGAGGTACGAGAGGAATATAAAAGAGGTTTTGGAGTACCTACGCTTATAGCAGTACACCCAAATAATGATCCAGAAGGGAAGGGTCTTGCACAAGCCAAAGCCTATGCAGCGGCAACAGGAGGTCACAGAGCAGGTGTCCTAGAATCTTCTTTTGTGGCAGAGGTGAAGAGTGATTTAATGGGAGAGCAAACCATACTTTGTGGAGTGTTACAAACGGGATCTATTCTTTGTTTTGACAAAATGGTCGAGAAAGGAATTGACCCAGCATACGCAGGAAAATTAATTCAGTATGGATGGGAAACGATTACCGAAGCACTTAAACACGGTGGCATCACAAATATGATGGACCGTCTAGATAATCCATCAAAAATTAAAGCCTTCAACCTCGCTGAAGAATTGAAAGACATTATGCGCCCGCTTTTTGAGAAGCATATGGACGATATAATTTCGGGCCACTTCTCAAAAACAATGATGGAAGATTGGGCTGCAGATGATAAAAATCTCCACAAATGGCGAGCGGCAACAGGCGAAACCGCTTTTGAAAAGCAAGAAGTAACAAATGACGAAATCTCTGAGCAAGAATATTTTGACCACGGAGTATTGATGGTGGCTATGGTTAAAGCAGGCGTAGAGCTGGCTTTTGAGACAATGACCGCAGCAGGAATTATCGAAGAAAGTGCTTACTATGAGTCACTGCACGAGACGCCGCTCATTGCAAATACCATCGCGAGAAAGAAATTATTTGAAATGAATCGCATTATTTCTGACACCGCAGAGTACGGGTGTTACTTATTTGACCACGCGTGTAAACCATTATTGACCGACTTTATGAAATCTGTAAACACTAATATTATAGGCAAAGCTTTCGCGAAAGGAAATGACGTAGATAATCAAGAACTTATTGCTGTAAACGACGCCATCCGTAATCATCCTGTAGAAGAGATTGGGGCAACGCTTCGCAAGGCAATGACCGCTATGAAAAAGGTAAAGACAGAATAGATAGTCATTTCGACAAAGCGTAGCGCCGAGAAATCACATAACGGTGAGTGCGATATAGTGAGCACGTCTATGCGATTTCTCACGTACGTTAAAAATGATTGTTTTCGCACAGTCGAGAATTTCCTAAAAGAGCGCCAGCTTTTAGTTCTCGACTGCGCTGGAACGATCAAATACAAATAACTAGTATTAAACGCAGATGAAATTTCAGCCTCAGTTTATCCTGAGCGATAGTCCAAGGACAAAAATGACAACAGATACCGAAACATATATACCTACTTTAAAATCTATTACAGATGCAGCAAATCGCGTGAAGGAAGTAGCGATTAAGACGCCTTTTATGCGCAGCTTTACCTATTCCAGTAAGTTTGACGCAGAGGTGTATTTAAAGCGGGAGGACTTACAGCAGGTACGCAGTTATAAGATACGTGGGGCGTTTAATAAAATGAGCACCCTCACTCCAGAGCAAAAGGAGATAGGTATTGTGTGTGCCAGCGCTGGCAATCACGCCCAAGGTGTGGCACTATCTTGTTCAAGGCTCAATATACACGGCTCTATTTATATGCCTGCGACAACCCCTAAGCAAAAGGTTGAGCAGGTAGAAATGTTTGGTGGAGAATGGGTAAAAGTGATTCTAGAAGGAGATATTTTTGATGACGCTTTCGCGAAAGCAGAAAAAGCCTGTCAGGAAGAAGGTAAGACATTTGTACATCCATTTGATGATGAAAAAATAATCGAAGGTCAAGCTACGGTAGGATTAGAAATATTAACTCAATCTGAAAAGCCTTTAGACTACGTCTTTGTCCCCGTTGGTGGTGGTGGATTGATAGCCGGGTTATCTAGTGTCTTCCATCACTTATCGCCTAAAACACAAATCATTGGGATAGAACCGGAAGGAGCCCCTGCGATGATGAATTCGCTGTTTCAGAGAGAAAATATAACGCTCGATGAGATAGATAAATTTGTAGATGGTGCAGCGGTGCAGCGTGTGGGAGAACGTAACTTTGCCATTGTAAAAGAGTTAGTTAGCCGTATTGCAACCGTAAATGAAGGCAAGATATGCCAGACTATTTTAGACCTTTATAATCGAGATGCCATAGTAGCAGAGCCGGCAGGAGCAATGACACTTGCTGTGCTCGATCAATTTGCAGATGAGATTAAAGGAAAGAATATTGCCTGCATCGTAAGTGGTAGTAACAATGATATTACTCGTACAGCAGAAATTAAAGAACGTGCACTGTTATATCGCGAACTCAAACATTACTTTATAATCAAGTTCCCGCAACGCGCTGGAGCTTTAAAAGAGTTTGTTGCCGATATACTCGGGCCCACCGATGACATCACCTATTTTGAATATTCTAAAAAAACAAGTAGGGAACAGGGTCCAGCCATCGTTGGAATTGAAATCAAAACCCCAGATGATCTCGCACCCCTCGTACAAAAAATGAAAGAGCGTAAGTTTTTTGGAGAGTACTTAAATGATAAGCCCGCTTTGTTTGAATTGTTGGTTTAATCATTTAAGTAAGCATTTTACGTTTTTATAAATGTGTGGTTTCTCCATAACATTTTTATCTACCCAAAATATTGATAATGTTAGTTGTGAGTATCTTAGAGTCTAGTTTTGATACGATTAACTCTATCAGTTATCATTAACGCTATTCCAACACATTATAGATTATTCTTAAATTAGAGTTATATTTGATAAAGGTTAACACTAAGATTCAAATGATCTCACCCGAAACATCTTACGTAGAAAACAAATTCAATATTAATATATCAGGAGAGGGGACGCAGATCATACTTTTTGCCCACGGGTACGGCTGTGATCAGAATATGTTTAGACATATCTATCCAGCTTTTGAGAATGATTACAAAGTTATTTTATTTGATCATTTAGGTTCTGGTAAGTCTGACATAAATGCTTATAAGAAAGAGCAGTACACCAGTCTAAGAAACTACGCAGATGACATTATTGAAATTTGCGATTC
>CAWUIT010000333.1:0-3023 GCA_963922345.1 uncultured Dokdonia sp.
TTTCTCTTTCTTTTTTACCAAAGGTTTCTTGTGGTCTAGCCATTAACTCTTTTATCGTATTAAATGTGTCATTACAAGAATATCTTGTAAGGCTCACAAATGCGCCGTATAAAATTCAATAAATAAAATATGAGATTTATGGACTGCGCAATATGACATATTGGTTGTCACCTGTGAGTTTGGTAAAGATACAAAATTTAAGCGGATTTTTTTAGCTTTCGCGAAAGCGCTACTGCTCTAACTAAACCACTTAGGAGATATTAACATATCTTGTTATAATTTTCTTACCAATGGGTTAAATAAGATACAAACATTATGCTTTTGAAGTATCTTGAATAGAAACCAAAAAAGCATTAAAATGGCAAATACTGAAGAAGATAACAAGGACTTACCTTACAACCCAGAAATTACAAAAGACGATAAACAAGCACTTGGGAAAGATTTCCAAAATAATATAAGACAAGATGGCGGCGATGATGTTGCTCTTACTAATAGATCTAAGAAAGTAGACTTTGCAGGAAAAGATCTAGATGTCCCTGGTAGAGCGAGCGCCAGTAAGCATACGACCAACCAAATTACAGACGAGGAGAACAAACTACATAGTCAAGGAAGTGCCTCAAATGAAAATCTAGAGGAGCAAAGTGATCAATACACAAAGTAATAGCATTGCTTACCTAAGTAAAAAAGCGACCAAATGGGTCGCTTTTATTTTTTTGTCATATACCTTTACAAGCTACTAACAATAGTTAATGATAATAGCGCATACTATACTCATAGGTCTTATAGGCTTTTCCTTTCTTTACTACGGTGTAAGTTGCTTATCTTCAAACTTTATGATTGAGGAGTTTGCGCGATTTGGACTTTCTACAACACAAAGAAAGATCACTGGTGTAGCTCAAATTATAGGTGGTCTAGGCGTTGTAACAGGTTTTTTCTACAGACCCTTACAGATCAGTGCGCTTATCGGGATCTCACTATTAATGCTTTTGGGATGGGGTGTGCGATTGCGTATAAAAGACGGATTTCTAGCATCCCTGCCAGCCTTTAGCTTCTTTGTATTAAACGCTTACCTTGCTTTTTATTTACTTTACCTCAAATAAGAATTATTAGTATAGAAAGTACTAGAAAAAGAAACGCTGGAAACGATTTTTTTAAGGCATCACCTACTTTAAGATGCATTCCTATAGCTCCAGCCATCATAATAGCAATACCTAGCGCGCTATAAAATTCTAGCACTGGTAAAAATATAGATGCTAATAGTCCAAGAGCTAGTAAACACTTTATGGTTCCTACCACATTCATAGCTGTTTCAGACAGTCCATAGTGTTGAAACTCTTGTTTAAGTGAGTCTGCGTTCCCTCCTCTCCACGGCGAAGATTGTCCTTTGCGCAAGAGCCAAACATTCAAGATGCTCAGTCCTACAATACACTTTAAAATTATTGATACATATTCCATTGGATGGTTTTTAGTCTTTTAGTTTCTTAAAATTAAAGGTTTATCAAATAGTTTGGTATGCTTTCGCAAAAAAATATGATTCCAATATCTAACTTTATAAATTAATTAAGAAATACGTACACATTCTATGGACACACCTACTAAAAGGGAGCAGGATCAAGGGAATCAAAATGTTTTAGGAACGCCTCTGTTATCTTGTTGTACAGATCCTATGACGGGCTATTTTAGAGATGGTTATTGTAGAACAGCAAGTATTGATAGAGGTACGCACGTAGTATGTGCTATTATGACAGAAGAATTTCTCACGTACACAAAATCAAAAGGAAATGATCTCACAACAGCGATTCCGCAATGGAATTTTCCCGGGTTAAAGCCAGGTGACAAGTGGTGCCTTTGTATCCTAAGGTGGCTTGAGGCCGAAAAAGAAGGAGTAGCGCCAAAGATTAATCTAAAAGCTACAGATCTTAGAGCATTAGACTATACGTCACTTGAACTTTTACAGAAGTATAGTCTGTAATAATAGATAATAAAATTTCGAAGAGTAACTTTTACAAGCTATTAAATTTTTGCCTGATAGGTATATAATTCAAAATATCTTCCTTCTTTAGTAATAAGCTCATCGTGAGTGCCTTGCTCTGCAATTCTACCATCTTCTATCACTAGGATTTGATCTGCTTTTTTAATAGTGCTCAAGCGGTGTGCAATGACTATAGTTGTGCGATCTTTAACAAGTTGAGATAAAGATTTTTGAATCAATCCCTCGCTTTCTGTATCAAGATTTGAGGTGGCCTCGTCTAGAATAATAATCTTAGGATCGGCTAGTATCGCTCTAGCAATCGCAATACGCTGGCGCTGGCCGCCAGAAAGCTTTACACCTCGTTCTCCTATAAGCGTATCGAGGCCGTCTTCAAAGCGATCTGTAAATTCATTAACGTAACCTGCTTTTACAGCTTCTTGTAAACGCTTTTCGGATGCATCGGGACGTGGGAATAGTATGTTGTCACGTATAGTTCCCTCAAATAAAAATTCATCTTGCAGAACAACTCCTAGATGTTTTCTAAAACTCTCTAGTTTTATTTCTGACATATCTTGATCATCAATATAGACCGTACCACTTTGAGGACTTAAAAATGTTGCAGAAAGTCCCGCAATAGTAGATTTACCAGACCCAGAACTACCCACTAGCGCAACAGTCGTACCTGCTTGCGCCTCAAATGAGATATCGTGAATAACCTCCTTACCTTTCTCGTAAGAGAATGACACGTTCTCAAATCTTATATTTCCTTTAAAATCGTCTAACTCAACTGTACGGTCGCCTAGCTCACTTTCTGGAGTCATATTCATTAACTCCTCAGTTCTATCTAAACCAGCAAGAGCCTCCGTGAGCTGGCTCCCTATATTGCTCATCTGCACAATGGGAGCAATCATAAAACCTAAAAGTAAAGTAAAGAAGAGAAATTCACCGGTAGTCATCTCTCCTTGAATCATAAAATAACCACCTATCCCCATAATTCCCACAGATGCAAGACCTAACAAAAACGTAGAACTACTCGTCATTACAGCGGTTG
>CAWUIT010000334.1:0-3021 GCA_963922345.1 uncultured Dokdonia sp.
CCAAATTCTCTCTCAATAAGATCTAAGGCAGCAAATACATCTTCACTTCTATCTGAGGTTACCAGTTTCATACGGTACTCTTTAAAATGAGGAATACCTCTAAAGTAGTTCGTATAATGTCTACGTGTTTCAAAAACACCTAAAACTTCACCCTTCCAGTCTATAGACATTTGTAAATGCCTTCTTGCCGCGTCTATGCGTTGTTGCATCGTAGGTGGTTTTTTATGAGTTCCTGTTCGTATATAATGTTTAACCTCGTCAAAAAACCAAGGATAACCTATACTGGCTCGTCCTATCATTGCACCATCTAAGCCATACTTATCACGCATTTCGACGGCGCGTTCTGGCGTGTTTACGTCCCCATTGCCAAAAACAGGAATATGCATTCTTGAGTTATTTTTTACTGCTGCTATAGGTGCCCAATCTGCATCACCCTTATACATTTGCGCTCGAGTACGCCCGTGTATAGATATTGCTGCACAACCTACATCCTGAAGCCGCTCTGCAACCTCGACTATCTTAATACTATCATGATCCCATCCTAACCGTGTTTTGACCGTTACAGGGAGTTTGGTATGATTTACCATCGCCTTGGTAAGACTCACCATAAGGTCGATATCTTTTAAAATTCCAGCTCCTGCACCTTTAGAAACTACTTTCTTTACGGGACAACCAAAGTTGATATCAATAATATCTGGACCACTAGCCTCTACGATCTCCACACTACGTAACATAGACTCCTCCACAGCACCAAATATCTGAATCCCCACCGGCCGTTCTTTCTCGTAGATATCAAGTTTCATAACGCTTTTTGCAGCATCTCTTATAAGACCTTCACTGGAGATAAACTCCGTATAAACGACATCTGCTCCTTGCTCTTTGCACAATGCTCTAAATGGAGGATCACTCACATCTTCCATAGGTGCGAGTAACAATGGAAAATCCCCTACATCAATGTCTCCTATCTTTGCCATAATCTATTGTTCCTTCTTGTTGCGCTTTCGCGAAAGCGTAATTTAATCCTTTATAAACGTGATCTCCTTTTCTAATTGCTTACCGTCTCGTTCTATAATAATAGTAGTGGTATCGCCTTGGTCAAAAGTTGAAAGGACGCGCATATAACCCATCATATCTACTACCATACTATCACCCATTTTAAGTACAACATCTCCCTTTTGTAAAGCTGCATTTTGTGCTGCTTTTCCTTCACTCACCCCATCAATACGCATTCCCGTACCCGAAAATAAATAATCTGGAACGACCCCTAGTCCTACTTTAAATGCTGGTACCGCCGTACTCTCATCCTTAGTTTTTGTAAACTTGAGTTTCCCATTATCATTAAGATCTTCTATTATTGAAAGGATATAGTTTTCGATCTGCGCCATACCCTCATAATTGAGCTTATCTGCATCGTCTGTGGGTTTATGATAATCTTCGTGTTGTCCGGTAAAAAAATGTAGGACAGGAATATCATTAAGATAGAAAGAAGTATGATCTGATGGTCCCACCCCACTTTTATGCTCAGCGATTTCAAAATCTACATTTGATGAAAAAACAACCTGCGAAAACATGGGAGAAGTGCCTGTACCGTGTACCGCAATCGCCTTTTGCTCATTAAGCCTTCCTACCATATCCATATTGATCATATAGTTAAGAGTAGGTAGAGCGACAGTAGGGTTTTTAGTAAAAAAATTTGACCCTAAAAGTCCCATCTCTTCCCCAGAAAAAGCAATAAACAAGTAATTATTATTCTCATATTTTTCGTCACGTAGTTCTTCTGCCAGTTGTAACATAATGGCTACGCCACTTGCATTATCATCTGCACCATTATGCACTGCCTCACCCTCCCGATAAAGAGACCCTTCTCCACCCATCCCTAAATGATCGTAATGTGCACCTATTACTACGGTGTACGCTGCATTGTTATTTAAAAAACCAATAACATTTGTTCCCGTAATTAAAGAGTCATTCTTACCATCTACAAAATTTACCTCACCGTGTGGATCATTTTTTGGTGCAAACGTGAATGTTTGATAAAATGTTCCTGCGTTCCCCTTAGGTTGGAGATTTAAATCCTTGAATCTATCTTTTATATAATTTGCAGCATCAAGCGCTCCTTTTGTGCCGGTCTCTCTCCCTGCAAGATTATCACTAGCCAAAAATGCAACATCATCTTTACTAGTTACCTGCTGAGGCTGCTTCTCTGTTTTACAAGAGACTATCCATAAGGCAATAAAAACAAAGAGTACACCTTTCATAAATAGTTTATTTTTGTGCAAAATTAATCAATCCAATCGTATGAAACGATTCTCTCTTATTATTGCGATATGCTGTCTTTTTTCTTGTAAAGAAAACAACCCTTCATCTGTAAACAATACTATTAATCCAGAGGAGGCAGTAAAAGCGACTGATAATCCTTTAATCTACCCAGAAGAAACCCATTTTAAAAACATGCGTCAAGTGACCTTTGGAGGAGATAACGCAGAGGCATATTGGAGTTTTGATGATAAACAATTGATTTTCCAGTCTAATAATAAAGATTGGGGCGTGTATTGTGACCAAATGTTTTTAATGAATGCCGAAGAAAGCTTTCGCGAAAGCGTACCTCCTATGATCTCCACAGGAAAAGGACGCACTACCTGTGCTTATTTTTTACCAGATAACAAGTCGTATATTTATGGCTCTACGCACTTGGTTGATGCAAATTGCCCACCAGTGCCATTGCGAAAAAATGGGAACTATGTATGGCCCGTGTACGATAGTTTTGACATTTTTGTTTCTGACCTAGAAGGCACTATAACAAAGCAGCTTACTACAGAAAAAGGGTATGATGCAGAGGCCACGGTGTCGCCACAAGGTGACAAAATTGTTTTTACATCTACAAGAAGTGGAGACCTAGAACTTTATACAATGAATATAGATGGGTCAAATGTCCAACAAATTACCGATGAGCTAGGTTATGACGGTGGTGCATTTTTCTCGCCAGATGGCACAAAATTAATTTTTAGAGCAAGTAGACCT
>CAWUIT010000335.1:0-3019 GCA_963922345.1 uncultured Dokdonia sp.
ATGCCGCATAGCAACCATACGAGAATTCACCTTAAAACGACCGTCATCTAGCACTTCTACTTTTTTGTATTCATCATAAGCCTGTAGAGATTGTGCGCCCATCGTCATAAAGTTGAGACACCAGTCCCACTGCTCCTTTGTCATCGCTTGAAAGCAAAAGGTGGTCTGTATCTCAGGCCAGATATTTTCGGGTAAAAACCCATCAGATACTGCAAGTGTTACGAGATATTGTATGAGCACATCAAAGCTGTTGAGATACGGAATACGGTCTTCTACCGTATTATCTTTTACAGCGCGTTGTAATGCGCTTGCTTCTACAAGTTCTATAGCGTGCGTGGGTAAAAAATAAATAACACTTTCTTTACCGGGACTATGACCAGAACGACCAGCTCGCTGTAAAAAACGTGCTACCCCTTTGGGACCGCCTATCTGAATAATAGTTTCTACTGGAGCAAAATCTACACCTAGGTCCAAACTCGAAGTGCATACTACTGCTTTGAGTGATGCATTACGTATCGCGCCTTCCACCCACGTGCGCGTTTCCCTATTTATACTTCCGTGATGCATCGCTATCTCTCCTGCAAACTCAGGATGTGCTGCAAGAATACGTTGAAACCAGATCTCGCACTGGCTACGCGTATTTGTAAATAATAATGTTGTCTTGCTATTATTAATAATGGGTATTACATATTCTAGTAAATGAATGCCTAGGTGCCCCCTCCAGGGAAAGGTCTCCATCTCGTCTGGAATAATAGATTTTACGGTAATTTTCTTTTGAATATTTGCTTTAATTATTACGCTTTCGCGAAAAGCGTCACTCTCATAACCCAGCAGCACCTCTCTTGCCTGTTCTAGATTGCCTATTGTAGCAGAGATCCCCCAGATGCGTAAATCTGGAGCTACAGTTTTAAGACGGCTTAAGGCAAGTTCCATCTGTACGCCTCTTTTTGAGCCCAATAACTCGTGCCACTCATCTACCACAATAGCGCTACAATCCTTAAAGACCTTAGCATACCCCTTTGAAGCAAGTAACAACATCAGACTTTCTGGAGTAGTGATTAAGAGATCCGGCATAGCTCTCTTTTGTTTTGCCCGATCAGCTTGGGAGGTATCTCCATTGCGTATTCCCACCGTCATCTTTGTTTCCAGATCTTCTGTTATGCGAGTTGCAGAGAGTTCAATTTCATTTGAAAGTGATCGCAATGGTGTGATCCATATGGCTTTGAGGCCTTTTTTATGCTTGGTCTTGTAGTCGGGATTTTTCTTAATATAATTGAGAACGATTGGAAACCATAAAGCATATGTTTTACCGCTACCTGTCGGTGCGTTAAGTAGGCCATTCTTTCCAGCTAAAAATGCTTTCCAAGTTTGTTTTTGAAAGGGAAACGGTTTCCAGTCTTGTGACTCGAACCAGGAGGTAGCTATCTGTATAAGTTCTTTATTATTCAACGATCATCGATTTCAAATCCTCAAGCGTGTTTGCTTCTTCAATTTTTTTATCGACTCGCCATCTCAAAATCCGCGGGAAACGGGTAGCAATACCACTCTTGTGTCTTTTTGAAAGTGCAATTCCTTCAAATGCAATTTCAAATACGTGGTGTGGTGTCACAGAGCGCACAGGACCAAAACGTTCTAGAGTGTTACGTTTTATCCAGGCATCTACTTTTCTAAATTCGGCATCTGTAAGTCCAGAATATGCTTTTGCAAATGTGACAAGTTCTGTTTTATCCTCATTCCATAAACCGAAGGTGTAATCTGTAAATAGATTACTACGCCTACCGTGGCCGCGCATTGCGTAGGTAAGTACAGCATCAATGGTAAGAGGGTCTACTTTCCACTTCCACCAGTCACCTTTTTTACGGCCCACGCGATACGGGCTATCCTTGCGTTTGATCATTAGACCCTCTGATCTCATCTCACGACTTCTGTCACGTTCATGTGCCATTTCATCCCAATTAGTAAATGTCATTGTTTCAGAGATTCCTATTGGTAATTCTGGACTATTGATAGATGTATAGAGAGCTTCAAGAATCTCTCGACGTTTTTCAAAAGGCAATTCTCGAAGATCTTTTCCCTCCCACTCAAGAATGTCGTACGCTTTGATTATCACAGGAATATCTTTGAGCATTTTTTTACTTACTGTTTTGCGTCCTATTCGAGCTTGTAAGTCGTTAAATGTACCTATCTGTCCGTCATAAAAAGGCAGTAATTCACCATCAATTACGGTTCCATCAGGAATATGCTCTTTAAGTATATGTAGCTCTGGATACTTATCTGTCACAAGTTCTTCGCCGCGACTCCAGATAAAAATCTCTCCATTACGTATAATCGTTTGCGATCTAATCCCGTCCCATTTATGTTCTGCTAGAAAATCTGTAACGGCTCCTAAGTCTGAGACTTTATCTTCTATAGCATATGCGAGATAAAAGGGGTAGGGACGTGAGTATTTTTGTGAGTGATCTTCTTCAATAACAAGATCGTAAAATGTAGCAGTTTGTGGCTTCCAGTCTCCCATAAGTTTGTAAGCAAGCTCATCTTCTTCTATACCTGTTGCTTGTGAAAGCGCCCGAGTCATTAGTTTCTGACTCACCCCAATACGGAAACTTCCAGTAATTAATTTTGTAAATACAAATCGCTCGTAATAATTGAGATTCGCCCACTCATCAAAGAGATATCCTTTTTTCTCTTGATCTGTTTTCTTTTTAAGCGCAAGCATTTCTTCCAGATATTGAGTCAGTGTTTTTTCTGACGATGCATCTGCTCTGGGAATCACTAATGCGATGGTTTCTGCAAGATCTCCTACAATGTGATAACTCTCTTCAAATAACCATAAGGGAATGTTTGCAAGTTCACTTGCCCATTCACGCAATAATGTAGTATTTACGGGTCTAGGTGGTCTACGATGTGATAAGATGGCAATGGTCCAAACTTTATCTCGATCTGTGGCTTGCGTAAAGTAACTCGCAAGTGCCTTCACTTTTTCATTTGTCTTATTTGTAGAGTCTAATTTTTTAATAAG
>CAWUIT010000336.1:0-2982 GCA_963922345.1 uncultured Dokdonia sp.
CACTATGGGAAAAGGATTTTTTCAAGTTCCAATCGCTGTAAACGAAGAGGTAAAATCGTATGCACCAGGCTCTCCAGAACGCGAGGCCGTTGCTGCAGCTTATAAAGAGTTATTTAACGCACATACCGAGGTACCTATGTACATAAACGGTAAAGAGGTGCGTACTAAAAATACACAACCTATCACGCCACCGCACGATCACAAGAAGGTGGTAGGTGAGTTTCACCTTGCCGAAAAAACACACATTGACCAGGCTATCGCTGGAGCACTTGAGGCTCGTACGGAGTGGGCAGAGCTTCCTTGGGAGCAACGTGCTGGTATTTTCTTAAAAGCTGCAGAGCTTATCGCCGGGCCTTACCGCGCAAAGATTAATGCTGCAACAATGATTAACCAGTCTAAAACGATTTACCAAGCAGAGATTGATGCTGCATGTGAGCTTATAGACTTCTTACGTTTTAATGTGCAGTTTATGACAGATATCTATAATGAGCAACCAGAGTCTACCTCTGGAGCTTGGAATAGACTAGAATACCGCCCGCTAGAAGGATTTATCTATGCGATTACTCCTTTTAACTTTACAGCCATCGCTGCAAACCTTCCTGCTGCTTGTGCACTTATGGGTAATGTTGTGGTATGGAAACCTTCAGATAGCCAGATGCTTTCTGCAAAGATTATACTTGACATCTTCCGTGAGGCAGGTGTGCCAGATGGTGTAATACAAGTGGTACACGGTGATCCAGTAATGATTACAGATACCGTACTTGCAAGCCCAGATTTTTCTGGATTACACTTTACAGGATCTACACACGTATTTAAAGATGTGTGGAAAAAGATAGGAGAAAACATACATAACTATAAAACTTACCCTCGCATTGTAGGTGAGACAGGTGGTAAAGATTTTATCGTTGCACACCCTACTGCACCAGCAAAACAAGTGGCAACAGCGATCTCTCGTGGAGCGTTTGAGTTCCAAGGTCAAAAATGTAGTGCTGCAAGTCGCGGGTACATACCAGCATCTTCTTGGGAAGAAATTAAGGAGCTTGTGATAGAAGACGTAAAGTCTTTTAAAATGGGATCTCCAGAAGATATGAGCAACTTTATCACTGCCGTGATACACGAAGGATCTTTTGATAAGCTTGCAAAATACATTGACCAGGCAAAAGAAGATGCAAACGCAGAGATTATTGTAGGTGGTGGTCACGATAAGAAAAAAGGGTACTTTATTGAGCCTACCGTTATTGTCACTACAGATCCTAATTATACAACAATGCACACAGAGCTTTTTGGCCCAGTGATGACTATTTATGTATATGAAGACAAAGACTGGAGCGAGATGCTTAAGCTTGTAGACAGCACTAGTGAGTATGCACTTACTGGAGCAATACTAGCAACAGATCGTTATGCAATACAAGAAGCTACAAAAGCACTTAAAAATGCCGCTGGTAACTTCTACATAAACGATAAGCCTACGGGAGCTGTTGTAGGGCAACAACCTTTTGGAGGAGCACGTGCTTCTGGAACAAATGACAAAGCAGGATCTTCACTCAATCTACTACGTTGGGTAAGCCCACGTATGATTAAGGAAACTTTTGTAACACCTACAGATTATAGATATCCTTTCTTAGCTAAGAAATAGGTTTCTATATTTCGTCATTGAGATGTAGATAATAAGTGACAGGCTCCCTACTATAGAGAGCCTGTTTTTTATTACGCTTTCGCGAAAGCGAAAAACCGTAACCTTAAGCATCACAAAGTACCGCTTGAAAAATAGGCTGTACAATGGCGCTTAACTGCTCATACTCTATGAGAAATGCATCGTGACCGTGAATAGATTGGATCTCATGATATGAACTAGTTATTCCTACTTTTTTTAATAGCTCTTGGGTCTCACGGATTGGGTTTGGGTAGAAAAGCCCATCTGTATCAATAGCTACCAGATGTACTTCACACTCTAACGTTGCAAATAATTGAAGTATATCTGTTCCATCCTGAGTAATATCTGCACTTCCTAATAAGTGATTCATTAATCTATAAGTAGAAAGTTGAAATCGCTGTTCGAGTTTCGCACCGTGATGAAGCAGCCAACTCTCAACATTATACAATCCTAGGTGATCATTCACAGAGCGATTAAACTTTTGTTTAAACGATGCTGCAGTTCTATAAAAAGTCATTGCGTGCAGGCGTGCATCGTGCAGTGGTCGGGATGAATTATTTAAAATTTGCTCTTGTATAAGGCATTGCGCAATCACCCAATCTGTCGCTTTCCAATCTGTCGCCACGGGGATCAAATGCTTTATTAATTTTGGCTTTAACACTGCCAGTTCCCAAGCAATCTGACCTCCCAATGAGCCTCCAATTACAGCAAAAAGCTCTCGGATACCTAAAAATTCAATAAGCTGGTATTGAACTCTCGCGATATCACTATTATGCAACTCTTTATAATCTATAAAAAGATGCTCCTCACCTCCTCCAAAACCATTTCCTGGGATGTCTATAGCGAGTATAGTAAAGTGGTTTGTATCGATAGCCTTCTCAGGTCCAATAAGCGCACGCCACCACCCGTTCGCTCCCGCTACTGTTGAATTACCTGTAAGCGCGTGATTAACCAAGACTATAGGTGCATCTCCAAGTCTTTGACCAAAAAGTTGGTACGTTATCGCAAGGTCAGTGGTATAGCCGGTGTGAGTTTTAAAGCACTTTATGATGTGGTGTACTAGTGGCAAAATTTTAAGTATTTAATTTCTTAGACAATGTTGCTTCTACTTTTATTTATGAGATTTTGATATAATTCTTTTGGAATGCCAGGACATTCCAAAAGAATCGCTCAACCACCTTAATAGGCTTATTGAAATCTGACTCAAAAAATAGCAAAGGCGGTTGAGTGATTTTGATATTGCTTAAAGCGATATCAAAAGTGGTGTCGATATCTCGACATTAAACTAATACGCTCTTGTCTACCTTTTCAAAAGCAGCTATTAAATC
>CAWUIT010000337.1:0-2974 GCA_963922345.1 uncultured Dokdonia sp.
AAGGCATTAAGTACAGTAATGGTAGTGCCATGAACAATTCCTTGTGGTCCTATGTACATATAACTACCTGCCGTCATCTGGCCATATTGAGTAACGCCTAGGGCATTAAACTTTTCCCAATCGTCTGGCTGGCTATAGTTGGGTATCATCATTCCATTAGTCACTACAACACGAGGGGCTTCTTTATGGGAGGGGAATAAGCCCATAGGATGACCAGAGTACATAACAAGCGTTTGCTCATCGGTCATTTGTGCCAGGTATTGCATTGTGAGACGATACTGAGCCCAATTAGAAAAAACACCGCCATTACCTCCGTAGGTAATTAACTCGTGAGGGTGCTGTGCAACCTGATGATCAAGATTGTTCTGGATCATAAGCATAATGGCTGCTGCTTGTTCTGATTGTGCAGGGTATGCATCAATAGGTCTTGCGTAAATCTCGTATTCTGGACGAAAACGGTACATATAAATTCGTCCATAGTGTTCTAACTCCTCTCTAAACTCTGGTAGCAGCGTTGCGTGATGTCCTGGTTTAAAATAGCGTAAGGCATTTTGAAGTGCTAATTTTTCTTCCTGAGAAGTAAGGATTTTTTTACGCTTTGGAGCGTGGTTTACGTCCTTATCGTATGGTTTTACTACAGGCAGATCAGAAGGTATGCCAGCGAGAATTTGATCTTTAAATGAGCTTTTTTCTGACATACTATTTTCTAATTATGGGTGATTATTTTAAGACTGAGTATTCGTTTTTTTATCATATCCATAGGGACAGTGACGGCAGCCACTCTCACAGCAATAGCCGCGCTTGAGATGGTATTGTTCTGTAAAACATTTATATCCCTCTGGCGTTAGATAGTAATCACCATCTTCTATAGGGATATGTTTTTTTAAATAAGACATACCACAAAGATAAGGATACACCTTAGATTTAATAAAAAGTGTTGTGTAGACTATCTAATTCATAAATAGTCATTTGCCTGTTTTTTGAACTATAGGATTGTGGTAACTTTAGCTCGTGGTTTTAATAGTAAATAAATACATCTTTAGAAAGCGCTTTGTAGGGGTCACGTTATGGCCATTTATTGTGATGCGACATTCTGATCTCAAGCAGGATGCTGTTTTTATCAATCACGAGAGAATTCACATAAGGCAGCAAGCCGAAATGCTAGTGATTTTTTTCTTTGTCTGGTATTTTGTGGAGTATTTCTATAGATTACTACAGTATCGAGATAACTATATTGCGTATTTAAACATAAGCTTTGAAAGAGAGGCATATGCGCGTGAGCTAGAGCTAGACTACCTCGCAACTCGAAGATTTTGGAGTTTTCTCGCTTACTTATAATTCTTTCTAAAACGGCTTTTAATTTTATTTGTGGTTTTTATTGCCTCGGGATCGGCGATTGTTACAATTTTTGCAGGTATCTCACGAGGCTGAAATAGTTTCTTTTCAATAATCGCAGTTACTTTTTCTGATTGTGATCGAGTAACGATGCGAGGCTTCTTGCTTGATTGTTTGCTTTTAAGCAATTTTAGAACTTTTTCTGTTGTTACAGACTGTCTAGAGTTTTTAGTAACAATAGTAGAAGAATCCAAGCTTTGACTCTGTGCAGATAGCTTACCTAAGCTAGTGATAAGTAGTATTAAAAATAGAAGTCTCATTAGTTGTGATATATAATTTGAAATCTACTTAATCCATTATTGCCAAATGTAATTCGATATCCCTCAGCAATAGTAAGCGGTGTTATAATAGGAGTTCCACCACCGGCAAAAATATCTAATTCAAAAGTATGTGTACCCGGGTCAAGAGTTATAAAGCCAGTTCCCCCTACGGTATAAAAGCCAGAGTTAATTTGTCCAGAATTAAGAACATCTATCAAAGCATTGGTATGTGAAGAGGAGTTGTAAATTATATCTGTTCCAGACTGTTGGTGAGTTACTATGCTACCGTAAATTCTTGGTTTTTGATCTAGCGCTGGACCTCCTGCATAATTACTTATAGTTACACTTGTATAAAAAGCAATTTGAATTAGTGTTTTTTTAGTGAGTGTAATGGTCTTACTATAGGCATTAGTAGCCACTAGGGTCCCAGAAGGGTCTTGAATTGTAATAGGGGTATTAAAAAAAGTCCCTTGATCTGTATCATTGATTGGAAAATCATCTAAGTTCTCTTTTAGAAAAAGTTCACCGTTAGAGTCGACCATGACTAATGATGGATCAATTCCGTTGTTTAACATATTGTTTGTACTATTCAAAAAATCGAAGCGTACTGTAGAAGATGCTCCAGCGATGTGAAAGTCTGCAAGAGCATCACTAGTATTAATACCTATGTCGCCTTGGGGGTCAATAGAAAAAACATCGTTGGAGTCAATTCTAAATTGTATCGAGTTTTCAGTAGCTATGGTAAATGGATCTTCTGGATCCAAAATATTAGGCTGTAAAATGGATAGCTTTCTATCTTCTGAGTCTGACAAAACTAAAATTGCTGCTTCAGTCGTTTCTGAAGGTTCGTGTATTTCTAAGGTCCCACGAGGGTTAGTGGTTCCTATTCCTACTTGAGCGGAGATGACACCATAAGATGCTACTAATGAAAACAATAGAAATAATCGTTTATGATTTAGGGATATCATATGATTTGGGTTTAATAGTCAATGATAAGATTATGAGCGTTTTAAGATTAACGCGTTTGAAAAGAATTTTGACTGTATTAATTGAGATATTTACAGTTCTAATTCCTTGAATAAAATTAAAACTGCTCAATTCAAAAGTGTTAAGTATCCTCATGCAATCAGCAAATCAATTTATTTTAGAAAGAAACGGAATTCAACTTTTTATAAAGAGAGAAGATCTTTTACATCCACACGTTTCTGGAAACAAGTACAGAAAACTCAAATACAACCTTTCTTATGCAAGAGAGCTAGGTGTTGAGACGTTAATCACCTTTGGCGGGGCTTATTCTAATCACATTGCAGCAACAGCTG
>CAWUIT010000338.1:0-2974 GCA_963922345.1 uncultured Dokdonia sp.
CAAATGAGAGCTTAGAGCGTAAACGCATAATCGCGCCAAAGGTATTTGTACGTACTCTCAGATGTGCTTGCTCACGCAGTTTTTCTAGCGTGTGACGCTTAGGCGATAAAATGGTTTTTTTGAGTTCCTCTGGATCTGCATCTCCTTCTATCGCTACTTCTTTTACTTTGATTTCTACACGCTGGCCTCCACCCAGGCTTTCTTCGAGCGTACCTTTAATTGCAATGGCGGCTCCTACGGTAATACGTTTTAAAAGGACAGGATCTGTATTTTCAAAATCAACCACACACTGCAGATTATTTATCGTTGAGCCATCATTAAGTGCTATAAATTGGTTTGCTCTAAAAGAGCGTACCCATCCTTTAACTGTAAATTCTTGATGAATTGCATCGCTCTTTAATACTTCAATAATTGGCGTATGTGTCATTATATCGATTTTAAAATTCTCATAAGAGTGGGCAAATATAAAAGATTTTTATGGTAGAGAAGCAGCCAAATAACCCGAATATAGTTTCTATAAAGCGGGTTGAATTTTTGAGTCTACGCTTTCGCGAAAGCGTAATTCTATGGATTTAAAAATTGGCCAGACCATTGCTCATCTTGATTATCAAATCGTATTCTGATGTGGTTAGGTCTTTTGAGTTGTAGGTATTCAAGCTGCTCTGGATTAAATTCAAGGATGGTAAAGTAATTAGTCGCATCCAAGTAGGAAACCTCATCTGGATTTGAAATTTCTGTACCTGGTGCTTTTACCGTTGTATAATCTTTTCTAGATGATGGCTGTACTCCACTATAATAACGTTTTAACTCCTCGGGGTCTGTAATAATTGTTATTGTACCTTTTAAGGTAAGTTGTAGCAACTTTTTAGAATGATAAAACAGAAGGGTAGCTTTAGGATTATGAAGCAATTGCCTTACCTTATCTGATCTACTATCTGTGTAAATGCGCAGTTTAAAATCGTCTGTGACCTGTCTCAGGACGACAGTACGTAACTCAGCATCGCCTGATACGGCTACGGTGCCCATTGTGAGGTATCTAAAGGGATGTCCCTTTTTATGCACCCCTTTTTGTAATTCTGTTTTTGCTTCTTCAAAAAATTGATTCGTCATCTTTTTTATTATAAAGATACAAAGCAAGGTACTTTTATAATTTTTTAAGAACTTTTAGAATACAAGAGATCAAGAAATACCCAATAGAGGGTATTTTGTAGATAAAGCTTACGAGCTATATTTGATCTAGTAACATCTTTAATTTTGGGGGAAGTTAAAGGGTTTGCAATTCCTGCTGGTAACGGTGGGAATTTTTATTTTTAAGAATTTGACGGTTGACTCACATCATCATCATCCTGCTCTCTATCTACAATTTGCAAAGCAGGTTCTTTAAAGATTTCTTCATTTGCTATTTCGGTTTCAAGCGATAGTAATAAGGAAGGTAAGAGTAATAAATTTGCAAGCATAGCAAATAAGAGCGTTGCACTCACCAAGCCACCTAGAGCCACCGTCCCTCCAAAACTACTAATCATAAAGACTGAAAATCCAAAGAATAAGACAATAGAGGTGTAAAACATACTTACACCTGTCTCACGGAGCGAGGCATATACAGATTTCTTTATTTTCCATTTATTAGCTTTCAGCTCTTGACGGTACTTTGCAAGAAAATGTATTGTATCATCTACAGAGATCCCAAAAGCAATACTAAAAACAAGTATGGTAGAAGGTTTTATAGGAATCCCTAAAAATCCCATCATACCTGCAGTTACAAGCAAAGGTAAGAGATTGGGTATTAAGGATACAATAATCATGCGAAGTGATTTAAACATCCAGGCCATAAATAAAGCAATAAGTAATATGGCTAGTGAGAGACTTATAACAAGGTTTAAAACCAAGTAATCTGTCCCCTTCTGGAAAACTAACGCTGTTCCCGTCATTGTTACTTCAAAGCGTTCTTCTGGGAAGAGCTTATCTATTTTTAATTGTATATTTTCTTCGGCACGTTCCATTTTGTCAGTTCCTACATCTTTCATAAATGTGGTGATGCGGGCATACTGGCCAGTGCTATCTACATAAGCCCCCATAAGATTCTTTTCACTATCAAAGCTCTTTGCATAAGGCAATATAAAATTACGTTCATTACTAGTGGGTAGCTGGTAATACTTAGGGTTGCCATTAAAATAAGCCTGCTTTGCGTACTTCACTAAGTTTACAATAGAAATGGGAGCAGAAAGTTCTGGTTGTTCCTCTATCGTAGTGCTTAGTTCTTCCATCCTTTTAAGGGTAGAAAGTTTCATCACCCCTTGCTTTCGTTTGGTGTCTATAAGAATTTCTAGAGGCATGATACCATCAAATTCTTCTTCAAAAAACTTGATGTCTTTGTAAAAATCTGCTTTTTTAGGCATATCTTCTATAAGAGATCCAGATATGCGTATTTGATAAATCCCAATTATACTTAAAGCTAATAGCAGTATACTAGAGGCGTAAATCACCGTACGTTTATGACGTACCATGCGCTCCGTCCAGTTTACAAAACCTTCGATCCAGTTTTTACCTAGGTGCTTTAAGTGCCTCTCCTTAGGAGGTGACATATAGCTGTAAATGATAGGTATGATGAGTAAGCATAATAAAAATATAGCAACGATATTAATACTTGCAACAACTCCAAACTCACTTAGAAGTGAGCTTTCGGTTAAGATAAAAGTCCCAAAACCAGACGCCGTAGTAATGTTAGTCATTAAGGTAGCATTACCTACCTTAGTAATTACACGCTGTAGCGCTTTAACTTTATTCCCGTGATTTTTATACTCCTGCTGGTACTTATTAATTAAGAAGATGCAATTAGGAATTCCTATTACAATAATGAGTGGAGGGATAATTGCCGTAAGTACGGTAATCTCATAACCCAGAAGCCCTAGAAACCCAAAAGCCCACATCACACCTATAATTACTGTAATCATAGAAATAAATGTCGCTCTATAGG
>CAWUIT010000339.1:0-2973 GCA_963922345.1 uncultured Dokdonia sp.
CTAGCATTGTATTTAGATCGTGCAAAAACACCTCTCATATTAGGAGGTACTACATTAATACGTGGTAATGTGATAATTCCTAATCAAGGTGTAAAGCCATCTTCTATTTCAGGCTTGTTTTATACAAGGCCAGAGCTTGTTTATGGTGCTGTAAGCACTTCGGCTTTTAAAAAACCACCTTTCTCTCTTGAAAAAAGAAAATATTTAAAAGGGCTGTTGTATAATTCCTTATTACCACTTAAACAAGCTTCATATATTTCGTTGAGCGATCGAGTAATTAAACATAGTTTTAAAGAAGAGCCTATTTGGCATTATAGTACGGATCTAATAGAGCTAGACAATATTTTTCTTCAAGGACATATAATTATTAAGTCTGATAAACTAATTCGTGTTTCCGCTTTCGCGAAAATGGAAAATGTATTATTAATAGCTCCTAGAATAGAAATTGAAGAAGGGTTTGCAGGGCAATTACAGGCTATTGCCTCTCATTCAATTATGGTTGCAGAAAATGTAAATTTATCTTATCCATCGTCACTTACAGTTTATCCAAAAACTACAATTAACCCTAAGGATGAGCTGTCCAACATATTTCTGTCACAAAATTCTTTAGTAGAAGGAAGTGTAGTCTTCTTGGAAGATGAAGAAGGAAAAGCCTTTAATCCCAATATCATTATATCGCAAGAGGCTAGCGTAAGAGGAGACATATACTGTGAGCGTGGTCTTGAATTAAAAGGAGTAGTTAAGGGAACTGTTTACACCCAGGAATTTTTAACCAAAGAACGTGGATCCATTTATCGTAATCATATTTTTAACGGTATTATTGACAATCAAAATGTGCCTAAATCATTCGCTGGAGTACCTATTTCCAATATAAAAAATGAAGTAGCGCTATGGGTAAATTAATCTATAAATTAAAAGCGTCCTCCCTCATAGAAACTCTGGTAGCTACTGTAATTATTCTGGCGGTTTTTATAGCTGCTAGTTTAGTTCTTAATAATGTGTTTAGAAACCTGAGTAATAATGATACTTATGCTATTGAAAATGAGTTAGAGTTTTTACAATATCAATATAGTAACAATAGGATATCACTTCCTTATAGTACCTCTTATAAAGAATATGAAATTAATGTATATGAGGATGTAGATTCATTGCGTTTTGTATATTATGAAGCTATTACTGTTGATGGTGAGAAGACTATAGTAAAAAAAATATTGAGTGAGAAATAGTCAAAAAATAGCTGCTTTTACAATTAACGAAATCCTAATTGTTCTGGTGATTACCAGCATTGTTGTAGGCATTTCATTTGCCGTATTGCAGCTGGTGACGAAACAAATAAAAGCTATAGAGAAAAAGTATGAGACAAGTAATGCAATAGTTAAACTAAAGTATCAATTACTTGTAGATTTTGATAAGTCAGTGAATATATCGGGAAAAGACAATGAGCTTAGGTTATCCATAGATGGCGAAACTGCATTATATGAGTTTTCTAAACAGGGAGTATATAAAGTTGATGATACACTACAGGTGGCCATTAACAGATTACAATTTTATTTAAAAGGAGAAGAAGTTGAAGAGGGGACTATAGATGGGGTTAAAATTTATAGTACTGCTTTGAAGAATGATGGTTACATTTTTGTGTCAAAAAAAAGCTCCTCTAAAGAAGAAATGCGTTTATGGGACTACGAGTAGATGCTAGCAAAGGGAATAAAGTTAAAAGTCGTACTAAATCGTCTAGTATTGATGATTTACTAAAGCGTGACATCTCTTTTGGAAGAAAACCGTTTTCGTCTAAAAGTAAGGAAGCTCTTTACACGGAACTTCAAGTATTACTGACTTCGGGAATCAGATTAAAGGATGCATTGTATTTAATTGGAAACTCTCAAAAAAGGCAACAATATCAAGAACTTATTTTAGGGTTTTCTCAAGATATTCTTAATGGTGAAGATTTTTCTGAAGTCATAAAGAAGAACAAAGATTTCACTCCTTATGAACAGTTTTCTCTTGCCATCGGAGAGCAGACAGGGACTCTGGCGCAAGTTTGTACCTCACTAGGTGTATTTTACACACGTAAAAATGAACAGCGTCGTAATATTATAAATTCATTAACGTACCCCGCAATAATAATGACAACTGCAATACTTACGGTGGTATTTATGCTGCAGTTTGTTGTTCCTATGTTTGAAGATGTCTTTAAACAAAATAATGTAGAGCTACCATATCTTACCAAGTTAGTAGTTCAGTTTTCAGATTGGGTTGGAAAATATGGGTGGATAATTGTAGTGATTCTTGTGGCACTCGTTCTTTTAAATTCACAGTTGGGTAAGTATAAAAAACTTAAAGCATTAAAGGACAAAATCCTATTAAAAACCCCAATTGTAGGACAGTTTATTAAAATATCATATATAGCTCGATTTGTTCAAGCAGTAGCATTGCTAGTTAGTTCTAAAGTCGGTATTCCAAGAAGTATAGAGCTTACTAAAGAAATGATTGATTTTGTTCCTTTACAAAAAGCATTAAGTGATACAAGTGATGCGCTTCTTAAAGGTGATTCCTTAAGTCAGGGTCTAGAATCAACTTCTTTTTTTGATTCAAAATTAATTGCACTCGTACGAGTTGCCGAAGAAACAAATCAGACTGCTTATGTTTTTGAGCGCTTAAACTTACAGTATAATCAAGAGCTCATACAAAAGTCAAAACAACTTTCTTCTTTGCTTGAGCCTCTTATTGTTTTATTTGTAGGTGCTATAGTGGGAGTCATTTTGATAGCAATGTATTTACCTATGTTCGAATTAGGGAATGTACTTAAATAATTTATGAGTCTCTAGATTTTTAATTGTGAATAAGAAGTTCACAAAATTCAACGCAAAGCAACAGACTTGAAGTTCAGTTTAAAGTTTAGTACATCTCACCGCTTCAAAGTAAAGTGTCCATTAACGGTTCGTTGTGTTCCTTCTCCATCCACTTCGGTAAACT
>CAWUIT010000340.1:0-2950 GCA_963922345.1 uncultured Dokdonia sp.
TCTATTGGGGTTATTTGATTTTTTCTAATGTACTTATTGCCGAATGCCGTGCGATCATCAACATATCTTTTTGATAACTCTGTGATGCTCGAATCAAGTAAAACGATGTTCATCATTTGATACGTATCGTTTATATCTCGCGCGTCTAGATCTTCAGAGTCTAAGGCACTTAAATCAATATTGAGCGTGTACGTTTCGAAGTAGCTTTTAGCAAATGGCTCCTTCTTACGTTCTTTATAATCTTTCTTTTGAACTTCTGTGTAGTAATTTCCGTTTTTTAGTTCCAGCGAGAGTGTAGGAGATTCTAAAGAACTTATAAGTTCTCCCTCTTCTGCAATGATAACGGTAAAGTTTCCTAACCGACCATTTTCTTTTTGATGTATGACAACATCTCTGAGGTATTGATCTCTATCTCCATATTTTTCTGCAACACGTAGATTAAAGTCATCACCTATTTCATTAAACTGGCCACTACGTATCAACATCGCAGGTTTCATCTTACCAATGTTACGCCGAAGATTCCTAAACTCAAATTGCGATGCCGGGATCACATAATTAGCAAAAAGAAAAGAGGCAAAACCTAAGAAAATAACGAAGAAGATAACACTCTTCATAGCTCTTTGCAAAGAGATTCCAGTAGACTTCATAGCCGCAAATTCATAGTTTTCGGCAAAGTTCCCAAAGGTCATAATACTCGTAAGAAGCACAGATAATGGAAGCACCAATGTCACTAAGCTAGGCATAGCATATAATAAAAACTTGATAATTACATCAAAGTCTAAATCTCTACCTGCTAATTCTTGTATATATAACCAGACACTCTGTAAAACAAAAATGAACATCAGTATAGTAAAGATGCTCAAGAATGTTTTTACAAACGTAGTAAAGATATATCGATCAAGTATTTTCATTGTTGGGACAGAGGGTGCAAGCTAGGGACTCGCACCCATGTCTCTTTTTTTTTACAGTTTATTTATATAGTAATCTGCATACTTGTCTTTATCAAAAACAAATGCATTTTTTGCAAGGGGTTGATTAGGCTTAAAAGAATTTACTGTAATAGTCACTTTAGTGCCATTGTTCTGAGTAATGATAAGTTTATGTATATGCTTAGTTTGCGCATCTACACCTAGCAGCGTATACTTAACGTCACTATTAGAGTCAATTGGGGTCAATTTTACAAATTGTATTTCTCGGCCATTGACCTTTTGCTTGATATCCATCTTTTGCACGTAACCCTCATTAAAAAAGGACAGCATTTTAGATGGTGTAATAGCATTCTCATCTTGATCACTTATCGCGCTTATGGTTACTTCTTCATCTTCTGGAACTATTGTATACACATTCTTTCCATCAAAGAGCTGAGTAGTACCCATCAAGGAGAGATTATACTTATCTCCTGCAAGTATTACATTACCTTTCGTTTCTTGATTTACACCTTCGGCGTCATTGCTTAATGCATACTTGAAGTCTATCGCTATATTATCGTAGCTCTTTACTTTTGTATCTACCTCTTTTAATAATGTCTGTACGTTCTGCGCTTTCGCGAAAGCGGTCATAAATACTAATAAAACCACAGGCATTGCGCGCTTTGCAAACTTTCTATATCCTTTTCTTGCAACAGGGACTAGCACTTTTTTAAAAATGATAGGAGCTAGCCAAAAAATTATTCTTTTTTTCATGTTATAGTTTATTCATTAGATAGGAGTAGGTCGAGTGCGGCGATATCTGGTACTAGTACTTGCCGTGCTTTACTACCCTCAAAAGGGCCTACCACGCCAGCTGCTTCTAGTTGATCAATTATCCTTCCCGCTCGATTATATCCTAATTTTAATTTACGTTGTAATAGGGAGGCGCTTCCTTGCTGTGCAATGACTAAAACCTCTGCAGCATCACGGAAGAGCGTATCTCTATCTGATGCATCTACATCAAGACTTGTGCCACTCTCTTCACCTACATATTCTGGCAATAGATGGGCATCTGGATATGCTTTTTGATTACCTATATAATCTACAATACGGTCCACCTCTGGTGTGTCTACAAAGGCACACTGTATACGTACCACATCATTACCTTGTGTGTAAAGCATATCTCCACGACCTATGAGCTGGTCTGCCCCTGATGTGTCTAAAATAGTACGACTGTCAATCTTTGAGGTTACTCTAAAAGCGATACGTGCTGGGAAGTTTGCCTTTATTATACCTGTAATTACATTTACAGAAGGACGTTGTGTTGCAATAATGAGGTGAATTCCAATAGCTCTGGCTAGCTGTGCAAGACGCGCAATAGGCGTTTCTACCTCTTTGCCAGAAGTCATAATAAGATCTGCAAACTCATCTACAACTAACACAATGTAGGGCAGGAATTTGTGACCGTTTTCAGGATTAAGTTTTCTAGCTTTAAACTTAACATTATACTCCTTAATGTTACGACACATCGCATCTTTGAGCAAGTCATATCGTGCATCCATCTCAATACACAAAGAGTTGAGAGTATTAATCACCTTAGAGTTGTCTGTGATAATAGCCTCGTCTGTATCGGGTAATTTTGCTAGATAGTGACGCTCAATTTTATTAAATAAAGTAAGTTCTACCTTTTTAGGATCTACTAGTACAAACTTGACTTCAGCGGGGTGTTTTTTATATAAAAGGGATGTAAGGATGGCATTGAGACCTACAGATTTACCTTGTCCTGTGGCACCTGCCATAAGAAGGTGAGGCATCTTGGCGAGGTCTACAACAAATGTTTCGTTTGAGATGGTTTTACCCAGCGTAAGGGGTAATTCCATCTCTGCTTCTTGAAACTTTTTACTCGCCACGGCAGATCGCATACTCACAATACGCGGATTCTTATTTGGAACCTCAATACCTATCGTACCACGCCCAGGTATAGGAGCAATTATACGTATACCTAGCGCACTAAGAGAGAGTGCAATATCATCTTCTAAGTT
>CAWUIT010000341.1:0-2949 GCA_963922345.1 uncultured Dokdonia sp.
CTTTGCATAAAAGTCGTCAGAATTTTTATCTTGAGTCATTAGAGTCAATTTAAGCATCAAAGATACAGAATCTCCGTTCTTTGAAGTTTGTTTAATTTTGCCTAGAAGACTACCATTTTTATGCCACAACGCATTTTATTAATAGGCGGCCCCTCAACGGGCAAAACGTCGTTATTACGTTTTTTAGAAGACTTGGGACATCCTTGTCTTGAAGAAATTTCTAGAGAAGTAACTAGCAAAGCGCAGCAGGAAGGGATTGACCAGCTTTTTTTAGAAAAACCTTTATTGTTTTCTGAGCTTTTACGTGACGCAAGAATAGCACAATACCACGAGGCCGCGACTTTTGACACTGATATCGTTTTTATAGATAGAGGAATTCCTGACACGGTGGCTTATATGGATTACGTTAATCAAAAATATCCAGATTCATTTAAAGAGGCGTGTAAACGATATACATATGACTCTGTTTTTTTCTTACCCGTCTGGGAAGCAATTCACACAACAGATAATGAACGATATGAGACTTTTGATCAAGCAAGAGAGATTGAAAAATATTTACTAGATACATACGCTAGGTATGGATATAATCCTGTAGAAATACCTAAAGTCTCAATTGATCAAAGAGCCGATTTTATTCTTAATAAACTCAAAACGTGACTGCTGAAGCCCTAAATATTCTCAAACAGTACTGGGGCTATACAACCTTTAGACCGCAGCAAGGGGAAATAATTGAACATATTTTGTCTGGACAAGATTGCATTGCATTGTTACCTACCGGGGGTGGTAAATCTCTTTGTTTCCAGCTCCCAGCTTTAATGCTTGAGGGAATAACTATTGTTGTCTCTCCTCTTATTGCATTAATGAAGGATCAAGTGATGGGTTTACAAGAAAAGGGTATCAAGGCGCTTTCAATCACTAGTGGCATCAAATTTTCAGAACTAGACACGTTACTTGATAATTGTATCTATGGAAATTATAAATTACTCTATTTATCCCCAGAACGCTTACAGCAAGAACTCGTACAAGAACGTATAAAACGAATGAATGTCTCTCTTATCGCTGTAGATGAAGCTCATTGTATATCACAATGGGGACACGATTTTAGACCATCCTATACAGAGATAAATATACTAAGAGTTTTACAACCAGACGCTCCAGCAATAGCACTTACTGCCACAGCCACCCCGAAGGTATTAACAGATATTAAGGCGCAGCTAGACCTAAAAAACCCTGAACTTTTTAAAACCTCGTATCATCGCCCTAACCTTGCCTACATTGTTTCTCAAGCGACAGATAAATTACACACACTCGAAGTACTTCTCTCTAAAAATCAGCAAAGTGCTATCATTTACGTAAGAAGCAGAAAAGCCACCATAAGCACTGCAAGCTTTTTACATACTCGAGGTATCACAGCGACATCTTATCACGGGGGAATGTCTCGAGAAGAACGCCACAAGCAATACTTAAAATGGAGACAAAATAAAACGCAAGTAATGGTAGGCACAAGTGCCTTTGGGATGGGTATAGACAAAGCAGATGTAGAAACTGTCATACATTTAGAAATACCAGATAGTATTGAAAATTATTTTCAAGAGGCTGGAAGAGCGGGTCGGGCTGGACAAACTTCTCAAGCAGTACTATTTTATAATGAGAATGATTTACTACGATTAGATAGACAATTTATCAAGGTAATACCATCCATAAAAGACGTTAAAAAGATATACAAGCACCTCAACAATTATTTTCAAATCTCATATGGGGAAGGACAAGAGGAAGTACATCGATTTAATTTTAGTGAATTTTGCGCTACTTATAAACTCCATACCATTCTCGCATTTAACACATTACAAGTACTAGATCGAAACAGTATTATTAGCCTTTCACAAGAGTTTACAAAAAGAGCAACCATTAATTTTAAGGTAAATGATTTTGCGCTATCCTATTATCTATTGCGTAATAATCAATTAGATGATGTAATAAAAGCCGTTTTGCGTACCTACGGGGCAGTCTTTGAACAAGTGACTACAATAAATTATGCCGTCATTGCAGCAAAATGTGGTAAAACCATTGAGGAAGTTCACAATGTTTTAATGACGTTAAATCAAGATGATATTATTGACTACGAGCATCAAAATTTTGACACTGCTATCACATTTCTTGTTCCTCGTGATGACGATCGAGCGATCAATGTGATTGCGCACTTCGTAAAAATACAAGAGAGCTACAAGAAAAATCAAGTTGAAGCCATAAAGCAATTTATCAAAAACAAAAAGACTTGTAGAGCCGTACAACTTATGCAATATTTTGGCGAGACTTTAAATGAGCCGTGCGGTAAGTGTGACGTTTGTACATCTTCCTCAAAGGTTTTACACGCAACTCCAAGTGATCAAGCGATACTCAAAATACTTCAAAACGGTCCAAAAACCTCTCGCGAAATCGCGCAACTTGACTATCCGAGAGAAGAGATTATTAAAACAATTCGATTACTTTTGGATCAAAATAAAATAAGCATTCTTGCAAATAACACCTATACTTTATTATGAGAGATTTACGCATCGTTTTTATGGGCACACCCACATTTGCGGTAACCATTTTAGAAGGACTTATAGACGAGGGGTATAACATCGTAGGTGTAATCACAGCTCCAGACAGACCTTCTGGACGTGGTCAAAAGATAAGAGAAAGCGATGTCAAGGCATTTGCAAATGCGAGAAATCTTAACATCCTGCAACCTACTAATTTAAAGGATGAAGAATTTTTAAAAGACTTAAGAGCCCTCCGTGCAAACCTTCAAATAGTAGTTGCCTTTAGAATGCTTCCTAAGCAAGTCTGGCAGATGCCAGAATATGGCACCTTTAATTTACACGCGTCCTTACTTCCGCAATATCGTGGTGCTGCACCTATTAATTGGGCACTTATAAACGGTGAGACAGAAACTGGAGTAACTAC
>CAWUIT010000342.1:0-2938 GCA_963922345.1 uncultured Dokdonia sp.
TGATGGTTAGGTTTGCATCAAAACCACCCGTGATCTCAATATCTTTTGAAGAGAGATCTACTGTGGTAAGGCCATCTATCACACCATCATCATCACAAACTTGAAGCTCGGTAGGCGTGGTGAGTACAGGATTCTGGTTTACGATGAGCTCAAAGTTCATTGCCAGGTTTACAAAATCAAAGGTGGTACAACCGGTAGTGGCATCCTCTAAACTATAGTAAATGGTCTGAGGGTTGCTGCTGTTTGAAAAAGCAGTTGGGCTAGCAATGGCATTCATCGCCGTGTAATTACCTACGTTCTCATAGTAAGTAACAAGAATATTAGCATCACCGCCAGTAATCTCGGCTTCGTTCTCGGTAAGATCAAATTGGGTAGCGTTTGCGATAGGTGAACATTCTTCAACCGCAGGGATATTAGGTAGGAAGGTGGGGTTGGGTACAACATTGAGAAAAACGTGTATACCCAAACCACGACAGTCGTTTGCATTATCTCCATCTACGCGTACCCAGATACCTTGCTGGCCATTTACATCTGTATACGCCAGATTATTGGTATAAGAATCAATAGTTCCCGTTATAGGATTAATCTCTGTTTCTGCTTCTTGCTGGGTCTCGTAATAACTTACAGTAAGCGTCTGTCCGGCAGGAAATAAGGCAAGTACTTGTGTGGTTGCATCAGAAAAATCAAATACTGACTGACCATCACTATCTGTATCACACTCAAAATATTCTAATTGAAAAGTATCGGGAATCTCTGAAGTATCTACCTCAAGGTCAATTTGAGCTTGACGTGTACATCCATTTATAGTAGAAATAGTAACGCCTATTGTCTCGTTATTTGCGGTTTGATTAAAATATGCCGTCGGGTCAACTATTGGCGACCCTCCAGAATCTACATAAACAAACGTCTCATTATTTGCATCTGCACTTAGTAAGCTTTGTGCTTCTGTTAGATTAAAAAGAGCAAAACCATCTTGATCTGTATCACATTGTGATAGCAATACTGGATTATTTAAAAGTACTGGTAACTCAGCTACCTCAAGAGTAATCTCTCGTATCGCAAAACAATTGACATCTGCATTATTTTCTGCTCTCGCCCAGATAGTAGCATCACTGCTGGTATATGCTAATGGTAATGGCATCGTATTGTCTGTAGCCTCTATAGCGGTTTCGTGATAAGATACACTAAACATTGTAGGGTCTTGAGTACCAAGAATAAGTCCATTAAGTGATGATAAATCAAATACTGTTATTCCATTTACGTCACTACCATCTGAGGCATCATCGCACACGATATATGTATCAGGATCATTTGCGACAGTTTGACTATTTACAGAAATCATAAATGACCCCGTATCAAAACAATCTGGACTTAAATCTGTTTCTACACGAACCCAAATTTCTTGAGAACTAAATAAGTTAGTATAAGACTCGGGGTTTGGAATCTGATTCATATTTGTTTCTGCATCAGTTTCACTTTCATAGAAAGTAACACTAACATTCATAGGGTCTTGTGTGCCCAGAATATCTGATATTTGACTATTTAAATCAAAGGTTTCAACACCATCACCAGATGAATCATCACAAACAGTGATATTCATAGGATCATTATAAGTTACATCGACAAATTCAATAATAGCAGTATCTTCTCCCAAACACCCTGTTCCAGCGTCTACAAATACACGATACGTTCCTGCAACATTCACATCTACGGTTGGAGCAGTAACCGGTACTCCCATACTATCTAATAAGGGTACAAAGCCAGATCCATTATCTACTTCCCAAGTATAGCTTATAGCCCCATCAAAAGTAGCGTCTAGCGTTAATGTTTCTCCATTACAGGCTGCATTAAACTCTGAGCCTATTCTATCACCACCAATATCAACTCCGAGATTAAAACTTCCTGCCTCTAGAAAAACTGCAATATCACGTACAGAATCTCCTTGATCTGCCACAACAAGTTTTATGGTATATGGGTTTCCTACAACCACTGTACCCACAGCAGTTAGTGAAACTGTCTGACCTCTGAAGTTAATGGCAGAATTTGCTTCGGGATTGAAAGGAGCAAAATTATAACGATCAAAATACTCTTCATTTACAGCAGCACAATTACCAGGAACTTCTGGACGAATATTTGTAACCTCGATTGGGATATTAGTCCCGGGAAGGACTGCTAGATTTTGAACAACTCCAGTAGTGAGATCAGTAAGTATAAAGGCAAATGCGTCAGAGAATGAACATTCAAATCCTTGATTATACTCCTCTGAGGCCATTATAAAATTAAAATTTAACTCATCTACAAATGGTGTAAAATCAAATTGTATATAGCTTGCGTCATTAGTATTTGTGGCTGTTGTATTTGCCTCAAGATCTGCATCGCCTCCCCAACCTCCTCCGCTGGGCATCCCATCTATTTCTGGGCCCGGAACATCATTCACATTACCAGAAACTAGAACTATACCAGATTCATAAGGAAAATCTGCTCCATTAGATTCAAAAGAGCCTATACCATTTACACCTGTACCACCGTCTATTCCCGTAAATTTTGAAACATTACTTATCTCTGCACAATCACTTGAGCTACCTATAAGAATGTCTGTTATTAAGGTCTCAACATCTGCAACTGTAGTTGCGCTTCCGTCTACAGTTATTGCTTGTGCGCTTACTTGCACATAATATGATAACAAAATAACTATGGTAAAAATGAACGGTTTTCTCTTAGTGGGTTTCATTTGGATTGAAATTACTTTACAATTATTATGCAATTATCACATAGCTAACAATTACTAGCGAAAGATATAAAAAAAGACACTCAAACAATGAGTTATAACACTTTGTAATATAACAAGTTTGTAAACAATAATCCTACATTACAAACTCAACAAAAAACTATATAAAGTTTGTGCTAGATTAAATAGTAATAAAGAAGCTCATAAAAG
>CAWUIT010000343.1:0-2887 GCA_963922345.1 uncultured Dokdonia sp.
ACAGGGAGCGTAGATTTTTCTACTACAATCTTATCATCCTTTGCCACTTTTGCAATTTGTCTAGCACATAATTCTATATATTTTAAATCGGCAGCCATTCCTTTTCCTACACCGTATGTTTTTGTGGGTGTATTTACAGAAATAAAAATTAGGTCTGCTTCATCGATAGCCTTATCAACTTCTGTAGAAAAGAATAGGTTTCGGCCTCTTGCTTCACTTACAACCTCAGAAAGTCCAGGCTCGTAAATAGGTAAATTATCTAGATTCTCATCGTTCCAAGCTGCAATGCGTTTTTCATTAAGGTCTACAACAGTGACTTTAATTTCAGGGCATTTTAAAGCGATAACGGACATCGTTGGTCCACCTACATATCCCGCGCCTATACAGCAAATATTCTTAATACTCATAGTAGTAAATCTCAAGCAAGGCGCAAAGATAGGGCTTTGCTTATAAATAGAAATTCTCTTTTGATTTTTCTCGCTTTCGCGAAAGCGTAACGCTATTTATAGTAACTTTTATACCAGCTCACAAATGAAGCTATGCCCTCTTCTACCGATACAGAGGGTTTATATCCATAAGCGTTATATAATGCTGTAACATCTGCCCAGGTGTGATTTACATCTCCATCTTGCATAGGCTGCATCTCTTTGATAGCCGTTCTACCCAATTCTTTCTCTAGTGCCTCTATAAAATCTAATAATTTTACAGGTTTACTATTTCCTATATTATAAATAGCATTTTTAGAATCTGTCTCGGTTAAGATCACAGTTGCTACCCCTTCGATAATATCGCTTATATAGGTAAAGTCTCTTGATAAATTACCGTTATTAAAAACCTTAATTGGTTTTTCATTTAAAATAGCATCAGTAAATAGAAACATAGCCATATCTGGTCTTCCCCAAGGTCCATAAACGGTAAAAAACCGTAAACCAATAGTTTGAATACCGTGTAAATGGCTATAGGTATGTGCTAGAAGCTCATTTGACTTTTTTGTTGCTGCATATACGCTAATAGGCTGATCTACGGTCTGGGTTTCCTTAAAGGGGACTTCACTACTATTTCCATAAACACTGGAACTACTAGCGTACACTAGTTTCGCAACTTTCTCACTCCTACAGCACTCTAAAATATTAAGAAAACCTACAACATTACTAGCTACATAAAGATCTGGATTTTCTATAGAATATCGTACGCCCGCCTGTGCTGCAAGATTACAGACTATATCAAATTTGTGCGTTTCAAAAAGCGCTTTTAATTCATCCTTATTTTGAAGATCTAGTTTTATAAATGAGAATCTACTTTGATGAGCACTTTTACCTACATGATTCCAATCTTGAACTTGCCCCCTAGCAATACCAAGTTGTTTTAACCTGTCAAACTTAAGCTTAGGATCGTAATAATTATTTAAGTTATCAAGCCCTACTATCTCGTGACCTTCTTTTAACAAATGATTGCAGAGATGAAAACCTATAAACCCAGCTGCTCCAGTAACGAGTATCTTCATAAATCGTTTTTAATAAGCTTCAAAATTAGGGTTTGCCAGCGAGATCTTATTGTAACTTAATTTATTCTTAGTTTTTGCCTTAAAAATAGAAACCCCAACACCCTCGCAAATAGCATCACCAGCTGCCGTATCCCATTCCATACAAGGACTAAAACGAGGATAAAGATCTGCACTTCCTTCAGCAAGAAGACAAAATTTTAGTGAGCTACCCCTTTTTATAACATGGATTTCTGTGTCACTTTCCATCATAGTAGATACATAATTTTGCGTTTCTTCGTTGAGATGAGACTTACTTACTAAAACTCTAGAGATTATTCTATTAGGATTGTTCTTAAGAGTTGTGGCTTGTTCAAGATACTCGCGCCAACTACTTGATAGGCTTGGCTTTTCTATTTTATAACTCGCTGTTTCTGTAGCGCCACCAAAATAAACCGTGTCAACTATTGGAATATAAATAACCCCAAACACGGGTTGATTGTTTCTCAAAAAAGCGATGTTTACGGTAAAGTCGTCAGATCGATTGACAAATTCTCGCGTTCCATCAAGTGGATCTATTATCCAAAATTCACTCCACTTCTTTCGTATTTCAAAAGAGGGAATTTCACCTTCCTCACTTAAAATAGGCAAATCTGTTTTTTCTAATTTTTTTAATAAAAGTTCGTGTGCTTTTAGATCTGCAATGGTTACAGGAGATTGATCTTCTTTACTTAGTACCGTAAAATCACTCTCATATACTTGTAAAATAGCAATACCAGCCTCTATAGCCGCTTCTATTGCAAGCGCTTTCCACCTATCGAGCATTGTCAATATTCAAAAGTAACGCCTGTAATGAGGTTTTCCATTTCGGAATCGTAATTCCAAAGGTTTGTGAAATCTTTTCTGTATCAAGCACGCTATTTTTAGGCCTCTTTGCTCTTGTGGGGAATGCGGTACTTTCTACAGGTTTTACATCTATATCGACGTGTGCATATTCAAATATCGCTTTCGCGAAAGCATACCAGGTTGTCTTACCTAAATTTGAATAATGATATAAACCTGAATTCTTTTTTTCAAGTTTTGGTATAATCTGAAGAATTGACCGTGCTAAATCATTTGCATAAGTTGGACTACCGTATTGATCATTTACAACAGTAAGGTGCTTATGAGTTTCACCGAGTTTCAACATTGTTTTGACAAAGTTTTTTCCAAATTTACTATAAACCCAAGAGGTTCTTATGATGGCGTACACAGCTAGATCTTGTTCTAGAATGTAGTTTTCTCCAGCTAGCTTTGACGCGCCATAAACTGTATTGGGGTCTGTAAGATCACTAGGCAGGTATGCTTTTTGCTGCTTACCATTAAAAACATAATCTGTAGAAATATGGATAAGAGCAATGTTTAAAT
>CAWUIT010000344.1:0-2864 GCA_963922345.1 uncultured Dokdonia sp.
TACTTACAGAGGATGGCACTGCGATAGATATTGCTCTTTCTAGAGATTTTGATGGCGACGGGATTCTAGATTATCTAGATGTTGATGATGATGGCGATGGTATACTTACGCGCAATGAAGATGCAAATATGGATCTTAACCCAACTAATGACAACTCAGATCCAGACAACCCAACTGTAGATGACTACCTAAATCCGGCTATTGCTGTAGAAACTGTTATAAATGAGTATAGGCCACACATCTATATTATCACAGACTTAACGCTAGGGATCACCATTACAAACACCATTTTAATAAATACATCTAACGGTGAAGAGTTACGTGATGAAACTATTCAATCCCTTGGCACTTATGAAGCAGAAGATAGAACTATAATTATTACACCAGATTTTAACTAGAAACTGCATTTTGATAAATATACACCTCTGTAGCCCCCACGCCATATTTTTGAAAATTTGCATCATAAAAGGTTATATGATCATATCTACGTAACAATGTATATAACTCTTCTCGCAACACCCCTTGCCCTACTCCGTGTATAAAAACCATTTTTGGGATGCGTTTTGCAATGGCAAAGTCCAACTGACGCCTTGCAGTATCTAACTGGATATTTAGTATATCATAATTACTTAATCCCTTTTCTGTATCAACCAGTTTATGAATATGTAGGTCTACCTCAAAGGTAGGAGCATTGCGCTGCTTGATCGGGACTTTTTCTACTGACCTATTTCTGGGCTCCTCTTTTTCCTTAAGTATAGCATCAGGAACGGAGAGCATATTCGGCTTTAAATCATCAGAATTAATGGTAATAAGTTCGCTTTCGCGAAAAAATATAACAAAGCCATCCTCATCTTTTACACCTATTTCACCATCATTTATGCTTGACACAATACCCTCAAAATCATCGTCTAAGGCCTGCACTCTGTCTCCAACTTTCATAATTTTTCCCAATTTTTGTGTTTTTGAACGATGAAATTACGCATAGTATCGAAAAGAGTTCTTAAAACTCTATGAGGTTTATTTACGTATGTATATTTGACCAAGTTTAACCCCAAGTTATACTCGATTTAAAAGTAAAATTATGAAAAACCTACTACTTGTATTATTCCTAGGTCTAGGATTTACATTAAACGCACAACTCTTTGTTAAGCCTACAGCTAGTGATGCATCTTATATATATGTAAGTGACACCTATGTATATATTGAAAACGATGTAGAGCTTGAAACTAATAGAACTTTAGCGAATACAGATAAAGGGATACCTAATATATTACTTAGAAATGACGCACAACTCCTTCAAGGAAATGATGCAGCACTTAATTCTGGTAATGGACAGGTTTCTGTTTACCAAGAGGGTACAGTAAATCAATTTGATTACAACTTATGGGCATCGCCTGTAGGGTTGAGTGAGACCGATGCATCAAGAACTGCACCAGCTCCAGGGAATAGCGATTTTGCCTTTAGACCACAGACTGCTGGTTATGAAGATCAAATATTTTACACACCTACTTCTGTAACTCAGAGTAATCCAGCGTTTGCAACTGGAAGTTACAATGGAACAAGCAATGATAATTTTTTGAATATTGCGAGCTACTGGTTATGGGCTTATAAATCAGGAACAGGGTATGCAGATTTTGTGCATATTTCAAATGTCAATAATCTAGAAGCTGGTTATGGCTTTACAATGAAAGGAGTTTCTGGTACAGATACTAATGATGGTGGAGAATCTACACCTAATAACAATGGGGATAATACTGATGGCGAAGGACAACGATATGATTTTAGGGGTAGAGCAAATAATGGTACTATCTCTGGAGTAACAGTAGGTCCTACTACGGATCCATCAAGTCCTACACAAACGATGGTAGGTAATCCTTATCCATCTGCTTTGGATTTGAACTATTTTTTACTTCAAAATTCTCGAGATACATCAGTTTCTGGATCAGAAAATTATTCTGAGGTTGTTGATGGTCAAACAGTATCATTCACAAGAAAAAGTGTAACCAACGGTATTGCATACTTTTGGGATAGTGATCCTAGTGTGAACTCACACTATTTAACAGACTATCAAGGCGGTTACGGTACGTACTCTCCTATGGGGTCGTTAAATGGAAATGGACTTTATACTAATGCATCTTACTTTATGTATAACGCATCAGGTGAGCAAACTTCAGATACAGGAAATGATGGTGCTTTTTATAACCGTAGATTTACACCAGTTGCACAAGGTTTCTTCGTAACAGGTGCAGAGACTCAAGAAACTGATCCGAACGCAACTGAAATTGTTTTTAATAATCAACAACGTGTTTTTGTAAAAGAAGGTAACAATTCAGATTTTAGAAGTGCTCAAGATAGCAATGACGATATAGTTGATGCTGTCGGAGTTTCTCATACGTATAGAGACATTAATAATATGAGAAGGTTATCTCACATTAAGTTTAATGTTGCAATAAATGATACATACTCAAGAGAATTAGCAATCGGATTTTTAGAAAATGCTACTGCTGGTGTTGATGCATCTATGGATGCCCAAACAATTGACAATATTGGTACAGATGTTGGTTTTTCTATTAATGACATTAACAATTTTGTAATAAATGCTGTACCTAGAGATGAGTACCAATGGATACCTCTTTCTGTAAAAGCAGCAAATATAGCTGAATTTAAATTTGCAGTACATCATACAGAAGACTTTGCATATTCAGATGTTTATCTTGTTGATAGAGATACTGAAACGTACCAGTCCATATTAAATAATGAAGTGCTTATAGTTTTAGAGGCTGGCACCTATAATGACCGTTTTTTCATCAGATTTACAAAAGAGCAGGAGCAGCAAGAAGAGACAAATGATGATCAAACTACAG
>CAWUIT010000345.1:0-2851 GCA_963922345.1 uncultured Dokdonia sp.
TGGTACTCATTGGAAAATTCAACACCTTCCTTAGAGAGGGTATGTCTTTTGATAACGCCCTTTATGAAGCAGGTCGCACCAGATTTAGAGCCATCTTTCTTACCTCCTTAACCACAATTGCAGGTATAGCTCCTCTATTATTAGAAAAAAGTAGGCAAGCTCAGTTTTTAAAACCTATGGCAATTTCAATTGCTTACGGGATTGGTATTGCAACGGTTTTGACGCTTATCATTCTTCCCGTGTTATTGTCGTTTACAAATACGATAAAGCAAAAATCTAAGTGGCTTATTACTAATAAGGATGTGACAAAAGAAGAAGTAGAGAGAGCTATAAAAGAGAAAAAAGAAGAGGAAGAACACGCGACCCCAGAACAGGCCGCTATGACGAAGCCTTCCACCTCAAATCAAGACCCTACGCTTATAAAACCCCTTTATGATTCTTAAACACTCACGCGTACTTATCTTATGTTTTTGTTTTGCTTTCGCGAAAGCGTATGCACAAGAAATAATTACTCCGGTGCTATCTAAGGAAGAGGCGATTAAGGAGATGCTTACCAATAACTTTGGGATCAAGATTGCAAACAACAATGTAAACGTTGCCGAAAACAACTCAAGTATACTGAACTCAGATTATTTACCATCGGTATTTGGTCTGGCAGGTGCAAATTTTGATAGAACAACTAGTACAACAGATTTTAATGGTGCGCTCGATCAGGACGGAAATGTAAGAGCAGATGTAGTAATACCTGATGCAGAAACAGTACGGTATGATGCCTCCATTAATGTAAGTTATACCCTATTTGATGGCTTGGGAAGATTTTACAATTTTAAGCAACTCCAAGAGCAGTATAATCTATCACAGCTTCAAGCAAGAGAAACGATAGAAAACACGATGTTGCAACTATTTTCTGTCTACTACGAGGTGGCGAGGATAGAGGAAAATAAAGCGGTGCTAGAAGAAGCGCTAGAAATATCTCAACAACGCAAGATAAGAGCGCAATATCAATTTGAGTATGGACAGGTTAATAGACTGCAAGTTTTGAATGCAGAGGTGGATATTGTAACAGATAGCATTAACCTATTGAATCTAGAACAACAGCTTAGAAACACCCAGCGAGATTTAAACGTAGTTTTGGCCCGTGAGATTGAAGATTTAAAAACAGCAGATACCACGGTAGCATTTGTAAGTCCATTATTAATAGATAGTTATCTGGAAAAGGCGGCGGCAAACAATGTGAATTTATTACAAGTAGCGCAAGATATTTTAATTACAGATTATAGCATTAAAAGGGCAAAAAGTTTATTTCTTCCCACTATAGGTCTCACAGGAAGCTATGGATGGAATCTTGCAAATAATCCTGCATCTGCATTCTTCCCTGGTACAACTAGGAGCTCTACTTCACTTGCCGCAGGGGCTAGCTTACGTTGGAACCTCTTTGATGGAGGAAGTTCCTTGGTAGGTTTAAAAAACGCAAAAATTGCTCTTGATACACAACAGCTTCTTAAAGATCAATTAAAACAACAGGTATTGAGAGACATATCTAACGCGCGTGGCAATTATAAAAATGCACTTACTGTTTTTAAATTACAGGAGCAGAATGTAATAACCAGTGAGGCAAATTTTGAACGTTCTGCAGAACGGTTTAAATTAGGGCAAATATCAAGTGTAGAATTTAGACAAGCTCAGCTTAATTTACTAAATGCAAAAACAACAAAGAATACAGCTAAGTATACTGCAAAGCTTGCTGAACTTCAACTACTGCAACTCACCGGGCAGTTGCTTAATGTTGCTTTCTAAAAATTTGTATGTTTAAAGACTTAGTTATTATAAAGAATACGTAACGATGTTTGAACATTTTTTTCAATGTCCCTATTGTTGGGAAGAAGTTTCTATGTTATTAGACCCTTCTGTAAGTACTAGCTATGTTGAAGATTGCGAGGTGTGTTGTAATCCAATTGAAGTTACTACTCATTTTACTGATACAGAATTAACAGCATTTCAAGCAGAAAGTATCGAGCAGTAAGTGTTTTGTAAGTATATTCATACTGCAAATACTCAAATACAATCCAATTAAATAATATCTTATTTGAAAATTTCAAATATGATCATAGAACTTAATATTGCAGATGACACGTTGGGGTTTGTATTTGAGAATGAGCTTGAGCAATCTGATGTGAACGAAATTAAGGATGCAATACAATCAAAACTTACCAAATATAAAAAGGTAAGCCTATATCTAGAGGAGGATAATGTAGATGAAATAAAAATAAACGCCTTTATAGATCACGTATTTTTTGATCTTTCACACGCAGATAGGATTCGTAAAATTGCTATAGTTTCAAATAGAAAATGGATAAGAGCCGCAGCAAAGATTAAAGATATCTTGATGTCTTCAGACGTTGAGAGTTTTGAATTAAAAGACCGTGTTGATGCATTATGTTGGGTCATGAAGTTATCTAAAGCTTGAGATCGAGAGATCTCACCTTTTGACTCTAGTATTTAAGTTTCACAATCATAATAGTTTACCTTGAAACATTACTGCTCAAAAATCCTCCCAATAATAATCAATACTATGTTTAGAGTAGTCTTTAAATATTCAGCTAAGGATTAATCTAAGAGTATTTTTAGTCGGCACTTGCTAGAGTATTTTGATGTAAATTAAAATGAAAGCTTATTAATTGTAAGGTATTTGACCTAAGAAGTAGGTGCGTTGTCGTTTCACTTAAAGTTGAAATGTGTAGTATACAGTTAGTTAGAAAAGGATTGTGCTTTTGTAGAAAATTACAAAACTTTTGCTTGGATCAAACGATTAATTATTTGTATATTTGCCGTCCAATAAACGCAGTACTGA
>CAWUIT010000346.1:0-2850 GCA_963922345.1 uncultured Dokdonia sp.
TTTTTGAAAAGATGACTGTTCTAAATGATGTTAACGGATTAACTTTCAAAAAAGGTAATGCAGATCCAGAGTCGCTTAGAATTATTAATGATAAAGCAATACTATGGAGCAGCGAGGGAAACAGAAATGCTGGAATAAACGCCTTTATAAGAACTGCCACTTTAGAAGGAGATTTTAGTGAAGAAATAACGCTCCCCAACCGATACTTGCTTCAAGAGATAGCTTATGAAGGCCCTCGAAACAATGGAGTATTTGAGGCCTTAAGCGTAGATTATGATGGGAAAGGTTATTGGGTAGCAACAGAATTGCCTCTCTTACAAGATGGGGATGCTCCTACTGCCTCGCAAGCCTCTTCAAAAGTTCGCATTGCTTATATAGAAGGGAAGAACCTTAAATTTAAGAAGGAATTTGCATACCCGCTTGATAAAGTTGCAAGACCAGGTAAGCTCGAAGTAAATGGCATCACTGAAATATTATCGTATGACACTGATAAAATGCTCGTTTTAGAGCGCTCCTATGCATCTGGATACGATGATGGCGGAAATGATGTTAAAATTTATAGTGCAGATTTAAGTCAAGCAAGTGACGTAAGCGCTATAGACCGTCTTACTGATGGGAATTATTCTCCCGTAAACAAAAAATTATTGCTCGATTTCAATACGCTGCGAGACAAGCTCGATGATGGTTTGATTGATAATATTGAGGGATTGACTTTTGGCCCCTTATTGTCTAACGGTAAGAGATCACTTATTGTAATATCTGACAATAATTTTAATGCTTTTGGAAAGCAAAAAACGCAACTCCTACTTTTTGAAATAAGATAATTATTCTTCAGTCTTAAAAGAGTTTTGATCTTATTTTTGTAATAAAAACAATGCTCAAAAGTTTTAGGATACTTAGTTTACTTGAAGGGATTTCGTTTTTGGTAATTCTATTTATTACAATGCCCCTTAAATACTATTATGAAACGGGTGGCCCCAATAAGGTTATTGGAATGGCACACGGTTTTTTATTTTTAGGGTACATCGTGATGGCTTTTCTTATAAAGGAGCGTTTAAAATGGAATAACAAAACACTCGCAATCGTGCTTTTATGCTCAATTATTCCATTTGGCACCTTCTGGATGGATAATAAATACCTACGCGATTAAGAGAAGAAATTAATACTTATATAGTAGTTAGGCTTTTCGCCATTACTTGCCTTAATTGCATTGAGTATAGGTAAGACAACGCCTAAAATCCCTAGAACTATAAGCATCAGTATTCCTAGCCCTAATAATAAAATGGCTGGAATGCTTAATATACAATAGATAAATAGGCTTATCTGAAAATTTAAAATAGCCTTACCGTGCTCATCCATAGCAACAACTTTGTCCCTATTAGTGAGCCATAGAACGAGTGGTACTATAAAACCACCAAATCCAGTTACATAATCTAATAATTGTGATAAATGTGTAAGAGCTAGTAGGGTTCTATCTTCTCTTACATAAGTGGGTTGATTTACAATTTCCATACTGTTGATTTTTTGATTGTTATATATATGACTTGGCTTTCGCCAAAATGTTACAAATTTGCTTAATTTTGCCTTGATGATCACACAAGATACTATCGTTGCACTTGCGAGCCCCTCGGGCGCTGGTGCAATTGCCATAATTAGAGTTTCAGGTCCAGAAGCCTTGCCTATTTGTTCCTCACTATTTAAATCCATAAGTGGTAAGATTTTATCAAAACAGAAAAGCCACACGCTTCATTTAGGTCATATTGTCGAAGGTGATCGCATAATAGACGAGGTATTGGTGTCTCTCTTTAAGGGGACAAACTCCTATACAGGTGAGCCTACAGTAGAAATATCTTGTCACGGTTCTGCATATATACAACAAGAAATTATCCAATTGCTCTTACGCTCAGGATGTCGTGCGGCAAAAGCAGGTGAGTTTACGCTACGATCATTTATAAACGGTAAAATGGATCTAAGCCAGGCAGAAGCCGTTGCTGATCTTATTGCAAGTGATAATGAAGCATCTCATCAAATTGCTATGCAACAGATGCGTGGTGGTTTTTCAAATGAAATTGCACAACTGCGTCAAGAGCTCTTGAATTTTGCATCGCTTATAGAGCTAGAATTGGACTTCTCTGAAGAAGATGTTGAGTTTGCAGATCGAACACAATTTAAAGAACTCATATCGAAAATCACAAAAGTCCTCAAACGACTTATAGACTCATTTGCCACTGGTAATGTGATCAAAAATGGTATCCCAGTCGCTATTGTAGGCGAGCCCAATGTAGGAAAGTCAACCCTACTTAACGCGCTACTTAATGAGGAGCGCGCGATTGTATCAGATATTGCAGGAACTACACGAGATACTATTGAAGATGAGATTTCTATTGGAGGTATTGGTTTTCGCTTTATAGATACCGCGGGCATAAGAGAGACAGAGGATATTATTGAAGGCCTCGGAATAAAAAAAACTTTTGAAAAAATTAAACAAGCACAAGTTGTGATTCTGCTTTTTAGTGCAAATGAATTTCTTGCAAATGCAGCGACGTTTAAAACAGAAATTGAAAAAATCAAAAATAAGTTTCCTCTTAAGCCTCTTATTATTGTAGCTAATAAAGTGGATCAAGTAGCTGAGAGTGACATTAAAGAAATAAGTATTCAAATACCTAATCTCCATAAACTTTCGGCCAAAGAAAACATAGGAGTTGATGAGCTCAAAACTAAACTTCTAGCATTTGTAAATACAGGTGCCTTACGCAATGATGAAACTATTGTGACTAACAGCCGTCACTACGATGCTTTACTTAAGGCACTCGAAGAAATAGAAAAAGTGAAATACGGACTTGATACAAA
>CAWUIT010000347.1:0-2840 GCA_963922345.1 uncultured Dokdonia sp.
GCTCGTTCTCCCGATGTCATTGCTGCATTAAGTGACCCATTTAATAAATGATCTCCTGCTAGAAAAATGGTATTTGTAAGCTGAGTTTCTGAAGCCTCACAATCTGTCCTTAAATTAGATAATGCCGGTAGAGCTTTGTATATAACGTATGATTTTAAAAAATTTACATTTTTAATACCACAATACGTAGATAATTCTGATGTGACAGTAGCAATGAGAGCTTGCTCTGTAAGGTCATCATCATCTACCACGGTGACAGAGAGTAACTGTTTTTTACCACGAGATTGTGTTTCTAATGTATTTAAATAAAATAGATTGTTTATTCTCGTATTTTCATCTGCTACTAAGCCTATGAGTGGTTTTGCTATTTCTTGAGAATCGGCTTCATAGTAAAGATTCACGCAGGATTTCCACGCCACTTCTTGCTCGCGAAGGTTAGAAACCAAGTGACTAGCCTCTGTGGCTATAATGATATAATCACTATGAACACTGTCTCCATTTTCAAGGAGTACTTCTTGACCACTTACTTGCTTTACTTTAGTATTAAAATGAAAAGTTGTCTTGTTGAGTTTGCTCCTTAATTGTTCTGAAATTGCTCCTATACCAGCTTTAGGTAGCGTGGCCATCCCTTCACCAAACATTTTGTAAACAAACTCAAACATACGACTTGAAGTCTGCAAAGCAGGCTCCAAAAATATGCCACTAAAAAAGGGTTTAAAAAAGTCACTTATAATAGCTTGGCTAAAACCAAAATCTTTTAAATACTGTAGTGTTGTTGTTTCTGGCGCACTAAAAATCTCATCTAGAGTTTTCTTTTTAAGCAGGGTATTTAACTTTAAAATTTTGAGCTTATCGCTCAAGGTCCCAATAGACGCGGTCATTGTTGGGAATAACAGCTTTAAACTCCTTGTAGGATCTCCAAGCGTCTGGGAGGTACGGTTTTTAAATATAGTAGCACCTGGGAGAAATGATTGTAATTCTAATGACTTATAATCTAGATATTTTTTTGCTTTGGGATACGCCTCAAGCAAGACTTGAAAACCGTGATCTAGTTGATAACCATTTACCACATCTGTCTTTACCCGACCGCCTACGCTTGATGAGGCTTCAAAGATTATAGGAGAGTACCCCTTTTCTTCAAGATTTATGGCAGCTACTAAGCCACTTATTCCTGCACCTATGATGATTATTTTGGTATCTTCAGTATTCATATTATCTTAAACTAAGATTAGTTGTAACAATCTAATGTGATGGTATCAAGCACTATTTTGATGTCTTTTCGCTTTCGCGAAAGCGTAGTTTTAAAAAGGATACCCTATTGCAAAATTAAAGAGCGGCTCGTCAAATTTAAAATCCCAACGCTCCCCTTCTGGTAGCCTAGGATCGTGAAAAGGTGCTGCAAGATCAAAGCGTATTACAAAACCTTGAACATCAACTCGTAAGCCAAAACCGCCTCCTATACCCAGCTCATTAATAAAATCTGATGAAAAGGTGTCAATCTCGTTCAAATCTTCATCCTGATAGATGGATACACTATTCCACACATTCCCAGCATCTACAAAGAAAGCTCCTTTTAAATAATTAAAGATTGGGAAGCGATACTCCACATTTGCTTCTAACCGAATATTTCCTGTTTGCTCAAAAAAACTATTGTTTGCATCATCTGGGCTACTGTAAGTCCCAGGACCTAGCGATCTTATTCTAAATGCTCTGACACTGTAGGGCCCACCGGCATAATATTGCTTTATAAAAGGGAGATTTTCTGAGTTCCCATAAGCATATCCATAGCCTGCAAATAGCCGAGTGGCTATTTTTTGATCTTTGGCAAAGTTAAAGTGGTATCTAAAATCTGCATCTAGTTTTGCAAACTGTGCATATTCTAGTCCCAAGAAAGTCTGTGCATTTGCATCAGGATCATCTTGTCCAAAGAGACTTACCAAATTACCAGCTAATTCAAAATTAGAATTTAAAAAAACTTGATGTTTTTTATTACTGTCTACCATCCCATTGTATGTAAAACTATAGGTCAATCCAGCGATAAACTGCTGGTTAAAACTCTGCTCTAAAAATGGATTATCATCGAGTATTTCTTCAAACTCCTCTGTTGTATTGGAAAGACTTGTATAACTCAAATTAATAGGGTTAATGCGGTGTGTGACATACCTATTTGCATCCCAAACGTACCCAAAGCCCGCATTACCAGAAAGCAAAGTGTAGAGCTGTGTACGATTTAAAAAATCTACGCCTACAGATGTGATGGTCTTAGGGATGTTATACTCAAAAAAGTCGGTGTTTATTTTAACTGGAAATATCACTCGCGGAAAGACCAATTCGCTTGAGAGGCCTAATTCTATACTGCTCAAAGACTGTCCTCCTCCTACTTGGACTTCATAACCAGCAGTTCCAGAAATATTGAGCACCTCTCCTCCCTTAAACAAGTTACGATTACTATAGGTTAATGATAATCCTGGACCCGCAAAATTATTTGATTTCGTTACCGCTTGCAGTTCTGCTCGTACAGCTCTTTTATTGAGTGGTGATAGATAGATGTTTGCATCCAGAATACCTATGCTGTCATTACGCAAGCTATCTTGCTCCTCATATTGAATATTGACAAACTTATAAGCCCCTATGGTAGAGAGCCTCCTTGCCGTATTGCGAGAGATATCTGGATTATATAATTGTCCCTCTTCTAGCTGTATAAAAGGTGCCAGAAACTTGGGTTTAAAATACACCTCATCCTGTATGAAGTTTAAGCTATCATATCGCACAACCTCTGGCTGTATAGAATCCTTTAATTCATAATTAGGATATATATTGATGTTACGTATTTTATAAGG
>CAWUIT010000348.1:0-2819 GCA_963922345.1 uncultured Dokdonia sp.
GTACTTGATCCTTCACCGAAGCCAGCAAGTTGGCTAAAGGCTCTGGCCGCATATAGGTGCATATAATGAGAGAAAACGTCAAACGATACGTCTTTTAAGTTCTGGATACAAATGTTGAAAAAAGTGGTGTCTTTGCAAGGTATGAAGAAATAAATTTCTATTAGATTCTTGAAGTTGTGTAAAGGACTGTTGATTGAACTTTTTATGAAATTTCAAGAGTGCTTGTGCCACCTGCGCTCCTTCAGGTACGCGGCAAATGTGTTGATCCCAATCAATGTGGTGTGTTAAAGGCAGTGCTACATCTGTATCTACCAATACTGGAATACGGCCGCAAGCTAACGTTTCAAAAAAGCGAATTGAAAAATTACCTGCTCCCCTTAAACAAAAGGTGTAAGGACTCTGATTAATGTTGTAAAAAAATGAACGGGTGGTCTGCGCTCGTTGCTCTAGGGTCTGCGCGCCTGCTCTATATTGGTTACGGTAGATAAAATCAGTTTCTACGTTTTTATCATTTTCTAGAGCCTTGAGATATTTAAATCTTCTGGAGGCTGCATTGTAAAACTTAGGATAGTCAGCTTTATCTCTGCCTAAAAATATATGCAGTGACCTTTTCAAGTTTGAGAAGTAAAACCTCAGATTTTCTAGCGGACTATTTGTGGCAAATCCTGTGAAAGCAATCTTCGGTCTCTTGGTATATGGATGATAATTAATTTCAAAATTGTGCAATTTTAAAGGATCATTAATAAACGACGGTACAATAATAGTGCTCGCATCATTTGAACTTCTATATCCAGCATTACGCCAGACTAAAATCCTAGTATCGTTGAAGGTTTTACCATAATCTCCACCCGTATATACTAGTAATTTTTTATTGTGATGTTGTGCTAGCTCGTATAGGTTTTTAAACTCATCTTTTGATATATCTCGAGATTGATAGAGATAGTCTAATGGATAGAGAAAAGCGTCTGCCTCTTCTGCACTTTCTGTAAGCGTATAATTTTGGGATACAATAGGATCTGTTTGCTCAAAATAATGAAGGTCAAAAATAAGCGGATGAGCGGTGCTCCGGTTTTCTGGAGTTAATAATTTTTGTATGGTAAAAAGCTTGATCATTTTGCGGTTTGCCCTTTACGACCATTTTTATAGGTGATCAATCCTCTTGACTCTTTGTTATAAAAAATCCACTCAAAATAAAGTCTGAAGGATCTCGCTATTTTTCTTACTGACTTCCCTACAGGAATCGACTCCTTTTTTGAAGGCATTTCATTAACTAAAATGGATGTGCTTCCATCAATCTGAGAGGCAAGGTAATTGTTTGTAATAGCAATTTTTGCATCAGAATTACTCATACGCATACTGTATTCTGTTTCTCCATAACGCCCAGAAGTTCCTTCAAGGTAATAGCCATACTTCTTATGAAAATCTCGTTTTACAATAAAGGGATGATCACTGTACCTGTAGAAATTATGATGTATATTTTGCAAAGAAAATTTTGGAATTATTGAGAATGATAATGAAAGCGGTATCAACTTATTAAATTTAAAATAGGAGGTAAACCTAATTAAATCTACTTTTTCATCATTTAAAAGAGAAATACATTCGGGAAATTTTTGTGCTAGCTCTCGATGCAGTTGGAAGTCTTCCTGACAGTAAATAATGTAATCGCCCGTACAAGCTTTTAGTCCCTTGTTTAAATTTGCTGCTAACCCCTTATTAAGAGGTGCTTCAATGAGTAAATCAATAGGGAATAATTTGATTTCTTCTAGAACTTTTGAGCTACTACAATCATCACTTACTATTATTTCTGAGTTTTGAATTTGCAGTTCCTTTATGGCCTCAACACAAAGTTTTAAATCCTTTGGTCTATTATAATGGGTGATTAAAAAACTTACCTTATTGCCTGCCATTACTATAATTTAGATGCCCAATAAATACTGCGATCCCATTGTTTATTAAACCTTGCTGAAAAAGAAAACGGATTCACGCGCTTACTTCTTTTAAAGGCTCTCAACTTTAAGAGCATTTTGTATCCTAAAATTTGATATTTTGTGAAATACGTTTGATATAAAAGTTGGATTGTAGGAGATGGCAAAGGCTTTACAGCATCTTGATCCCATTTCTGTGTCACTTTGGTTCGGTACCCGCCTATAGGAGCTTTAAGATGGGTAATTCTAACATCTGCAAAGAATACCACATCTTTTCCTAGTTGCCTTAGTTGATTTCCAAAATCTGTATCCTCACCATAATTAAACTCATAGCGCGTATCAAATTTTACATCTTCAATAAGTTCTGATTTAATGATAGCATTACCTGCTCCAAAAATTCCTGTCTGAGCAGTGTCGAGATACGTTTGTTTCTCTTGAGGCTGGAGATAAACCGTCATACCGACCTCAGTACCATATTGGACTATTCTATCCAATAAGCTCTCTATAAGATCTGAATCAAACCTATTATCATCATCACCTAAAAGTGTCCACTCGCTTGTAACTTTTGATAAGGCAATGTTTCTAGCATTACAAACCCCTGCCTGATGTGTAAATGTGTGGTCAATATTAAATGGCCACTGCTCATTCTCTATATAATCTAATTCTGAAGAACTAGTAGGATCAGGGTTCTGCTCTACAATTATTACATTTTTGGGTATTATACTCTGCGTACTCAAGTCTTTGAGAACATCATATAGATATTTCTTCCTCCCGATAGTTGGAATAATTACATCTACCTCCCTATTCTTTAAAACATCTTTTGTTGATTGAATCTGGGTATTTCCTAATGACCTATAAGGTTTTAATTTACTGAATATCAAGCTACACAAGAAA
>CAWUIT010000349.1:0-2810 GCA_963922345.1 uncultured Dokdonia sp.
CCAAAAGGTGCAATAAATGAATCAAAAGGTGCCGTTGGAATTTCTAAAGGAGCCGAAACAGATGAATTTCCCGGGGTTTCAAAATCAATATCAAGTTCCCACACTTTTAAGTGGTCAAATGTGACGCCCGCCCATCCGTCGTCTTGTAAATAAACAATATATCCCGGAGCATCTTCAGGAAAACTAAAACCAGTTAAGTTTGCTGGTTCAGGGCTAAATACCGTATTGGGATTGGGTACAATTCCAGGAAGATTAAAACCAAGTATCGCAGGATCTGCTTCTCCAGCAAGCATCGCTGCACGATCAAGGGCATATGTTGTATTTCCACCTTTATTAGCTGTCAGATAGTAAGCGTCTGGCCATACAGCATAATGTGGGTAATCTGGAAAAGCATCAAGAGGGTACTCATACAGAAAATAAGATCCAGTAGGATCTGGAGTTTCTGATACCCCAATAATTAAGGCATTATTAGATGTCTGAAATTGACTTACAAAGAAACGATCGGCTAGTTGGTCATACATAATAATGGGGTCGCCATTATTTGCGCCATTACCCAAAAAGTTACCTAGTGAAGTAGGACCTGCAAGAAGTGCCCCTTGCTTGTCATAAATTTTTACTACAAGATTTACACCTTGAACATAATGGTTGGGTCCTACAGCACCAGAAGGATCCGGGGGTGTTGCTTGGCCTTCTGAAGCATTTGCTCCATCAAAACCAATAATGGGTGCCATACTCATAAAGGAACCTGCTTCTCGTTGTGCAACAGGGTCACCATTTAAGGGCAACGCATTTTCATTAATGCCTTGAAAAGAACCAAAGTTATTCTCTATAATATTAATATTTGATTCACCATACGTAGACTTAGACTGTATAGTAGGAAAATCTCTTAGAGGCTCAGTTTTCCCTAAAAAGGTACCATTACCTATAGTAGATACAGGCGTAGATTGCTGTGCAAACACAGAAAAACTACTCGCCAAAAACAGAAACAGGAGTAATTTAATTTTCATATTGACTTTTTTTTGAATTAATGCTACAAGATAACACTTTGATGCAAGATGTTCTCAACTCAATGGTTAACAACTCGTTAAAAGAACAGTTCAAAGTGTAAATTCCCTACTCAAAATATACATTTTTAAATAGTAAATTTACATTCTTAAAACCCACTATAAAAAAATTCTGATGATCTACTTCTTCGGCAATTCTAAAAGTATTGTTTACGCGGTACAAACTACTCAAAAACTTACCCTTGATGATACCAATAAACTAGTATGGCTATTTGGTAATGCTCCCCAGATTGAGGCGTCACAGATAGACGCTTTTTTTATTGGTCCTCGTGCAGCCATGATCTCTCCGTGGAGTACAAACGCTGTAGAGATTACTCAAAATATGGGTATACAAGGGATTATAAGAATAGAAGAGTTTTACGCTTTCGCGAAAGCGGTTACTTCTACACAACAAGTACAGACCAATCCTTTTCCATCTTTAGAGAGCCCTGCCGAAGTGACAAGCGCAACCTCTGCAGACTTTGATCCAATGATATCGCAGGAATATAAAAGATTAGGCCAAGACCTGTTTACAGTGGCAATTGAACCTGAAGAGATTGTTCCAATAAAAAATATTGCAGCTTATAACGAGCAGGAAGGATTATCGCTAAGTGATGAAGAGGTCAATTACCTAGAAGGTGTATCAGGTAAGATAGGAAGACCCCTTACAGATTCTGAAGTTTTTGGATTTAGTCAGGTAAATTCTGAGCATTGTAGACATAAAATATTCAATGGGATTTTTGTAATTGATGGTAAAGAAATGCCATCTTCCCTTTTTAAATTGATTAAAAAAACCTCTTCAGAACATCCTAATACTATCGTTTCTGCTTACAAGGATAATGTCGCATTTATAGAAGGACCTAACGTAACACAATTTGCACCTCATACTGCAGACAAGCCAGACTATTATGAGGAGAAAGATTTCTCAAGTGTTATTTCCCTCAAAGCGGAAACTCATAATTTTCCAACTACTGTTGAACCTTTTAATGGAGCAGCAACAGGCTCTGGTGGTGAAATACGTGATAGACTCGCTGGCGGTAAAGGATCTCTACCCCTTGCAGGAAGTGCTGTGTACATGACACCATATTCAAGATTAGAACCTAATAGACCTTGGGAGGAAAATTTACCAGCCAGAAAATGGTTGTATCAAAACCCTATAGATTTACTTATCAAAGCTTCAAACGGGGCATCAGATTTTGGTAATAAATTTGGACAGCCACTAATCGTGGGATCAGTACTTACTTTTGAACACGATGAAGGAGATCGTAAGCTGGGTTACGATAAAGTGATTATGCAAGCCGGCGGCATAGGGTATGGTAAGCGTGAGCAAGCGCTTAAAGATATACCTCGAAACGGCGACAAGATTGTGATACTTGGCGGTGATAATTATCGCATCGGTATGGGAGGTGCTGCTGTGTCAAGTGCAGATACGGGTGCCTTTGATTCTGGTATAGAATTAAATGCAGTACAGCGATCTAATCCCGAGATGCAAAAGCGAGCGGCAAATGCCATACGTGGTATGGTGGAGAGCGAGACTAATCCTATTGTATCCATACACGATCACGGTGCTGGAGGTCACCTTAACTGCTTATCAGAACTAGTAGAAGATACTGGCGGGCTTATTGACTTAGACAAATTACCGGTAGGAGACCCTACACTCTCTGCAAAGGAGATTATAGGTAATGAATCACAAGAACGTATGGGACTTGTGATAGGCAGCGAAGATATCAATATGCTCAAGCGCATAGCAGATCGTGAGCGGTCACC
>CAWUIT010000350.1:0-2799 GCA_963922345.1 uncultured Dokdonia sp.
CTAATAGAAATTTATTCATTGTTTTCTCATCCATCTCTCCTTTAAGAGCTTCTGCGGGACCTACTAATGACTTTGCCTCACCATAACTACCAGACTTGATCGCTTTTTCTATGGCTTTTACTTCTTTTTTTTGTGCAAATGCCATTGAAGTCACGGCAAGAGCTATTGTAAATAAAATTTTAGTTCTCATTATTCTAATTTAATTAATTTAAAGGGTTTCAAAATTACTCTTTTTTTTTCAACCCTTAACTGTCTATTCTTCTTCTTCAGAAGTGTTTTCGTTTCGGGTTGTAGATTCTTCTGAAGCTGTGTCAGTTCCTTGATCTATTACTTCATCTAAATCTTCATCATCAATATTATCTTCGTCGCTTTTGACTTTCGCGACAGCGGCAATAGAATCGTTTCCTTTAAGATTTATCAAGCGTACGCCTTGAGTGGCTCTTCCCATAACTCTTAACGAAGCAACTTCCATCCTTATGGCAATACCAGATTTATTAATAATCATAAGATCATCATCATCTGTTACATTCTTAATAGCAACTAGTTCTCCAGTTTTCTCAGTTACAGAAATAGTTTTTACACCTTTTCCGCCTCGGTTTGTTATACGATAATCTTCAAGACTACTACGTTTACCATAACCTTTTTCTGACACTACAAGAATATTACTTTCTGAGTCATTTACAGAAACCATTCCTACTACTTCATCATTATCATTTGCAAGAGTTATGCCACGAACGCCAGAGGCATTTCTACCCATAGGTCTTGTCTTGCTTTCTTCAAAGCGAATAGCCTTTCCAGATTTAAGGGCAAGCATCACTTGGCTCTCACCTGTGGTAAGCTTAGCAGACAATAACTCATCTCCATCTTTTATAGTAATTGCGTTTATTCCATTAGTTCGAGGACGTGAATACTGTTCCAAAGCTGTTTTTTTAACTTGACCTTTTTTAGTCGCCATAATGATGTAATGATTATTTATATAATCTTCATCTTTAAGGTCTCCGGTACACACAAAGGCTTTTACCTCATCATCTTGCTCTATATTAATAAGATTTTGAATGGCTCTACCTTTTGAGGTCTTGCTGCCTTCAGGAATTTCAAATACGCGCATCCAGAAACACTTTCCTTTCTGTGTGAAGAAAAGCATGTACTGGTGATTTGTACCTACAAATAAATATTCTAAGAAATCCTCATTACGTGTAGTAGAAGCTTTGGTACCTACTCCACCTCTATTTTGAGTTTTGTATTCTGATAATGGTGTTCTCTTTATATATCCTGCATTTGATATGGTTATAACAACTTTCTTATCTGGAATAAGATCTGTTATACTCACATCTCCTCCGGCATATTCAATTACTGAGCGTCGCTCATCACCATATTTATCTTTAATTTCTTGTAGCTCATCTCTTATAATTTGCATACGACGATCTTTTTTCTCAAGAATATCTTTAAGATCTTCGATGGTTTTCATAATCTCCTCATACTCGCTACGCAATTTGTCCTGCTCCAGTCCAGTAAGCTGGCGAAGACGCATTTCAACAATTGCTTTTGCTTGGATTTCAGAAAGTTTGAATCGTTCGATCAAATTAGAACGTGCCTCATCTGCATTAGAACTTGCTCGTATGATCGCAATTACTTCATCAATATTATCTGATGCTATAATTAATCCTTCAAGTATATGTGCTCTATCCTCTGCCTTCTTGAGCTCGTACTTAGTACGTCTCACAACCACCACGTGGCGGTGCTCTACAAAGTGATGAATCATATCCTTGAGATTAAGCATCTCTGGACGACCATTTACAAGAGCAATATTATTTACACTAAAAGAGGATTGTAATGCTGTATACTTATACAATTTGTTTAAAACGATATTTGGGATACCTTCACGTTTTATCACGTAAACGATACGCATACCATTACGGTCAGACTCGTCTCTAATGGCAGAAATACCTTCGATTTTCTTGTCATTGATCATATCTGCCGTTTTCTTGATCATATCAGCCTTATTGACTTGATAAGGAATCTCCGTTACGACGATACATTCTCTTCCTTTAATTTCTTCAAATTCTGCTTTGGCACGCATCACTACACGACCTCTACCCGTTTTAAATGCTTCGCGTACTCCGTCATAGCCGTAAATAATCCCACCTGTAGGGAAGTCTGGCGCCTTAACGTGCTCCATAAGCTCATCTACAGTTACATCGTGGTTGTCTATGTATGCGTGTATACCATCTACAACTTCAGAGAGGTTGTGCGGGGGCATATTCGTTGCCATTCCCACCGCAATTCCAGAAGCACCATTTATAAGTAGTCCCGGCACCCTAGTAGGCAATACAGTAGGTTCCTTAAGGGTATCATCAAAGTTAAGCTGGTGATCTACGGTATCTTTTTCAATATCTGCAAGCATATCTTCAGACATCTTGCGCATTCTAGCCTCTGTATATCGCATTGCTGCTGGGCTATCACCGTCAACAGAGCCAAAGTTTCCTTGGCCATCTACAAGCATATATCGTAAACTCCACTCTTGAGCCATACGCACCATCGCATCGTATACAGAGGTATCTCCGTGTGGGTGGTATTTACCTAGTACTTCTCCTACTATTCTTGCAGACTTTTTATGTGCACTATTTGCTCGTATACCTAGCTCGTGCATTCCATAGAGAACGCGACGATGCACAGGTTTTAAACCATCTCTCACGTCTGGTAACGCACGCGAGACTATAACCGACATCGAGTAATCGATGTAGGCAGATTTCATTTCATCTTCAATATTAATCGGGATCAGCTTTTCTCCTTCAGCCA
>CAWUIT010000351.1:0-2778 GCA_963922345.1 uncultured Dokdonia sp.
GGTTTAACTTATTTACGTAAGCTTGCTTGTCTTTCTCATACTCATCACTATCAAAGGTGATGTTTCCGCCACTATTAAATGGCCATTGAGGGAAGCCTGATTTATTGATTAGACGTTCACTCCAATCTTCAGAATTACGTTCAAGTTCCTTCTCCCACCTCTCCATCTTTTTATCAAATTCAGGCCCGAAGCTTTTATCCATCTCCTTCTCCCAGCGTTTAAGGTATGCACGCCCCTCTTTTTTATAGGCTTCGTGATCAAACTTCATCTTACCCATTTCTTCATAAAACTCTGCAGGTAGCTCTGCTCCAGAAATTCCTTCTAGAAGTGGACCTACAAGTCCATTCATCACAGGCTCTACGATGCTAAGCGATTGTCCTATTATCTCACTAAGATTTAAGTCCAAGTTAATATCTAGATCATCCAGATCACTAAGATCATATACCTTACTATCGCTATAACCTCCCTTGCTAGATATTACCACAAGATTACTATTGCCCGAGACATTAAGATCCCAAGCTCTTGCAGCTTCTATGGCATCTTCTCCTTCTACATAGGCCTCTACAGAAACTTCGTTTCTATTCCAAGTTTCAAATATCACATCTGCATAACGAGTATCTACATCTATAGCTACGTCTTTATTTACTGAGAATTTTTCGCTCAGTTTTTCTTTGGTCTGCTGTGCAGACAGTGTACTAGTAGCCGTAAGTATAAGGGCCAGTAGTGTCCAAATTATTTTTGATTGTTTCATGTTATACGGTTTGACTTGCTGCTTCTTGCTGTGCAGCGATTTTTAATTCTTTTAATTTTGCTTTGAGTTTAATCATTAACTCTACACGCAGTTTAAGATTTTCGATCATCGCATTTACCATCTCCTCACTCACGCCACTTTCTGTAATCTCACGGTTAAGACTTTTATACTCGGCATCAAGTTCAGACAGCTGTTTCATAAAAGCATCTATAAGCTCTTTATTATCATCTGTGACCTCTAGTCTAGCAATCTCAAGATTAACACTAGCGAGGTAATAGTCTTCCACTCTTTTAAATTCTGGTGATATTGCACTCAGTAGAATCTCTGGTTCATTATCGATCGTCGAATCTATAGGCGTTGCAGGGGTGTTTGTCTCTACTAATTTTTCTGAATCCGCTTTCGCGAAAGCGTTTATATAAATCATCCCTACAATACCTCCAGCAACTATTAGAATAGCTGCTACCTTCATCCATAGATAAATCCCACGATGAGTAGCTTTTTCACGCTGTTTAAGCGGAAGCTCTTTATCCAGTAATTGCTCAAAGCGAGCTGTATGTCCATCACGTAATTGCTCCTTCTCCTCGTGATCATTTTTTAAAAGTTCTCTAATATCCTGCGCCATAGTTAAGGGTCTTTAATTGTTCTTGAAGTTTTTTCTTCCCGCGGTGCACCAGCGTTCTAGAGGCCACTTCTGTAATTTGCAATATTTCTGAAATCTCCTGATGATCGTACCCTTCAATTAAGAATAGCATCAAAGGATATTCATACTTTTCTGGAAGATTTGCAATGGTTGATTTAATGTGCTCAACGGTTACGCCGTCATTTACATTCCAATCTTCCTGATCTTCTACCTTACCCATTACTTCTTCGTTAAGCGGGATTAGTATCGCTTTTTTCGCTTTAATTTTATCGAGACTTTTATTGATCACGATACGCTTAAGCCAAGCTCCAAAAGTCACTTCTCCTGTAAACTGATGCAGTTTTGCAAAGGCATTTATAAAGCCTTCGTGCATTGCCTCTTCCGCTTCAAATGTATTTTTCAAAAACCGATAGGCCACGATGTACATTCCGTCACAATATTTATTGTACAGCTGCAGCTGCGCCTTGCGATCATTGTTTTTACATTTTTCTATGATATCTGTAACTAGCAAAGTTGATGGTTGGTTTTGATGGTTTTTTATTGCTATTCCTCTTAAAGACGAAGCTTAACTTGCGATGTTGCAAACTTTTTTTTAAAATTAACATCTTATTAGACTTCTTTATCAAATATGGTATAGTATTCTTAAAAGATGAAGGTATTAACAGTACGTTAATAGTCGTGAATACAATACTCAACTATATTTGATCTACTAGTCTATCCTAATCTTATGAAACACCTTGACATATCTTACGAAAAATTAAATGACCTCCTAGACGAATGTTTCTGGGCCGAGCGTCGTTACTTTAATGCTGCAGAAGATATTCAAGTAACAGAATATAAACGTTTTCTAAGTCACGAGAGTGTAAATAGAAATCGTTATTGCCACCGTATAGTAGAGCGCATGTCTCAAGAAGGTATGGAACCTTCAAGATTAGATATTGTAAAAGGGAACGCAAACAGAGATTGGATAGAGGTAAAAGCAGCCCTTGAAAATAGTAAACCAAAACATCTTATAAAAGAGTGCCTTGAGCAAGATGAAGTTGTTCTCAATATTCTAACTGGATTAATAGATGACGGCTGGTTACCTGTAAACATCTTAGAAGTGCTAGTACCTATGGAGTTTCAAATGAAGCAATCGCATATTGAAATTTCAAAGCTTCAGAAAAAGATGAAGAAGAAGCGAAAGAAAGAAAAAGAAAAGAAAAAAAAGCAAGAAGCTAAAACAAGCATTATTGATTTTAAACAACGAAGTGCTTCAAAATAAGTCTAAAACCACCTAAGGGTGGTTTTTTTATGCACTAATTATAGTAATTTGCATACGCATCGTGTCTAAAAAAACGTCACATATCACAAAGAGCATTAATCCAGCACTTACTGGAAAGTCTAA
>CAWUIT010000352.1:0-2776 GCA_963922345.1 uncultured Dokdonia sp.
TCAATGAGAAGATCTTTTTGTCCTATTTGGACCATAGCATCTCCTATACTCGCGTCTCCGTGAGGGTGGTATTGCATAGTATGCCCTACCACATTTGCCACTTTATTGTAACGGCCATCATCGAGCTCTTTAAGCGCGTGCATAATACGTCGCTGTACAGGCTTAAAACCATCCTCTATCGCAGGGACTGCCCGCTCTAGTATTACATACGATGCATAGTCTAGAAACCAGTCTTCAAACATTCCAGAAACCCTTGTGATAGCCTCGGCGGTGCCTTCTTCGATTTGATCTGGTTCCAGATATGGATTTACCTCTTCGTCTTCGTTATGGTCGTTTATTTCTTCGCTCATTAATTATTTTACCCTTTCTATTTACTGGCCAAAAAGTTAGGTTTCTTCAAATTCTATTTTTTGATTCTCTTAATCTTTACTTTGCTTTCGCGAAAGCAAAACACTACTCCTCCACTACTCTATCCAGTTCAACCTTTAAGTTTTCGATGATGAATTTTTGTCTATCCGGTGTGTTTTTACCCATATAAAAAGATAGGAGTTCTTCGATCATAAGGGCTTTGTCGAGCATCACAGGTGCAAGACGAATATCTTCACCAATAAAAAATTGAAACTCATCTGGCGAAATCTCTCCCAATCCTTTAAATCTTGTAATCTCAGGCTTTGCTCCTAGTTTCTCCATCGCATCTGCCTTTTCTTGATCACTATAACAGTAAATGGTTTGCTTCTTGTTGCGCACTCTGAATAGCGGAGTTTCTAATATGTAGAGATGACCCTCCTTTATGAGTTCTGGAAAAAATTGTAAAAAGAACGTTATCAATAACAAACGAATGTGCATACCGTCTACATCTGCATCTGTAGCAATAACAATATTGTTATAGCGTAAATCTTCGATAGACTCTTCTATGTTGAGTGCCGCTTGGAGGAGATTAAACTCCTCATTTTCATAAACAATCTTCTTTGTAAGCCCATAACTATTGAGCGGCTTACCTTTAAGACTAAAAACTGCTTGAGTGTTTACATCACGTGATTTTGTAATAGATCCAGATGCAGAGTCTCCCTCAGTTATAAACAGGGTAGTTTCAAGATTTCGCTCTTTCTTACTATCTGTGAGGTGAATGCGGCAATCACGTAGCTTTTTGTTGTGTAGGTTTGCTTTTTTTGCTCTTTCCTTAGCTAGTTTACGTATTCCTGAAAGATCTTTACGCTCACGCTCTGCCTGCAATATTTTACGTTGCAGGGCGTCTGCAACAGGTGTATTTTTATGTAAAAAATTATCAAGCGCTGTCTTTAAAAAATCATTTATGTATGTGCGTACCGTAGGTAAATCGCCACCCATATCTGTAGACCCTAATTTTGTCTTTGTTTGCGACTCAAATACAGGTTCCATTACTTTAATGCTTATGGCAGAAACTATGGATTTACGTATATCTGACGCTTCATAATTCTTACCATAAAACTCACGTATGGTGCGTACAATACTCTCTCTAAAAGCAGCTTGATGCGTACCTCCTTGTGTAGTATTCTGTCCATTTACAAAGGAGTGATACTCTTCTGAATATTGTGTTTTACTGTGAGTGATAGCCACCTCTATATCATCCCCTCTAAGATGGATAATATCATAGAGGCGATCTCCCTCTGCAATAGATTCTGACAAGAGATCTTTTAATCCATTTTCTGAAAAAAACTTCTCACCATTAAAAACTATAGTAAGCCCTGGATTGAGGTACACATAATTTTTAATAAGTCTCTCGACGTACTCTGATCTAAATTTGAAATTTTTGAAAATCTCACTGTCTGGTACAAAAGATACTTTAGTACCACGTCTACGCGACGTTTCCTCGAGAAGATCCTTATTTTGAAGTTCACCACGCTCAAACTCTGCACTTGCAGATTTTGAATCACGTGTAGACTCTACCCTAAAATAGCTTGATAAGGCATTTACCGCCTTAGTACCCACCCCATTAAGTCCTACAGATTTTTTAAAAGCGCGAGAGTCGTATTTACCACCGGTATTCATCTTTGACACGACATCAACAACTTTTCCTAGTGGGATACCACGACCGTAATCGCGTACAATAACCTTCTCACCTTGTATAGAAATCTCGATAGTCTTGCCGGCGCCCATTACAAACTCATCAATACAGTTATCAAGTACCTCTTTAACAAGGATATAAATACCGTCATCTGCACTAGAACCATCGCCTAGTTTTCCAATGTACATCCCTGGGCGCATACGGATATGCTCCTTCCAGTCTAGTGATCGTATATTATCTTCGTTGTATTGTGTTTCTTGAGCCATAAAAAGTCGTGGAGTCGCTAATATAAGGACTTGCGATGGGTTAACGGTGTCACAAAAAAAGAAGTAATTAACAATTTTATATTGGGATTGTTCATTGTTTTTAAGTTCTCGCTTTCGCGAAAATTATAAAACTCAAATTACTCATCTCAAGTGAAATTTTGAGTTTCTGTATATTTAGCGTGTACTTACTAAAAGATATATTTCACTCATTCCTGTGATATCAAATATAACAATTATTCCATAAATTAGGAATAAATACTAAACAAGAACTATGGCTGTACTACGAGGACTTGACAGAAGATTATTACTAATTGCTGTGGTAGGAGGTCTTGTAGCGCTATTCCTAATTTTAAGAGGAGAAGATCCTGTTTCAAGCAAAACAGAAACGGGGGATATATTACTAGCTAAAGTAATGCAGGCAGCTGGAGGAAAAGACGCTTATAACAATATTAAGCGCATTTCCTTT
>CAWUIT010000353.1:0-2748 GCA_963922345.1 uncultured Dokdonia sp.
GGACAAGATGATGATGTAAACTTTTTTTCAGGGATATTTCAATCTTTTGGAGATGCACCAGATGGGTTTAGTGAAGAAATTAAAGAGATCACTTGGTCACTAGCAACAGAATATAATTACAACGATGTTTTTGCATTAAGAGCTGGCTATTTTAATGAAAGCGACTTGAAAGGGGCTCGTAAGTTTGCCACCCTAGGGGCTGGATTTGAATTTAATTCTATAGATCTTGACTTGTCGTACCTTTTCTCTACCGGGTCTGTGAGAAGTCCGTTAGAAAATACACTGCGATTTGGTCTTACCTTCACGTTTGGTGAAGAGTATGATGAATATTAAACGTTGAGATTCGCTTTCGCGAAAGCATACTATGAAAAAGATAAAAATAGAATCGTTTCTAGACGTGTATCCTTCTAAAGATGCCCTTCCAGAAGCGATTTCTTCTTTAATGGATCACGCAATAGAGGCACGTGAAAAAGCGTATGCTCCCTATTCAAGTTTCTTTGTAGGTGCGTCCCTATTACTAGATAATGATAAAATTATAAGTGGTAATAATCAGGAGAACGCTTGTTATCCAGCAGGGTTGTGTGCAGAGCGTACTGCGCTATTTTATGCATCCTCTCAATATCCTAACGCAAAGATAGCTGCGATGGCAATTACGGCTCGAGCCCAAGGAAAAGAGACCACAACACCCATTCCGCCTTGTGGTGTGTGTAGACAAGCTATTGCAGAGTATGAAATAAAGCAGGGTACACCCATTACTATTTACTTTATGGGAGAGCGAGGCGAGGTTATTAAGAGTGACTCCCTTGAAAATATCTTACCGCTGTTATTTACATCAAAATATCTTTAAGACATTACTTTAATTCTAGCTTTAAAGATTTAGTTACTTATACAAATGAGTGATTTGTTTTTTGCTTTCGCGAAAGCGGATAAAGGCATTGTAACGAAACCGTTTGCGTAACTTTTACACTAGTTCAATTTTACCATATCTTCTTAAATCGTTATTTTTGTTATTCGCTTACATACGAGCGCTATTTATACGCTTTTTAAATGAAAAAGATTACAAAAGAAACTTACTTAAATTGGTATGAGGAAATGCTCTTCTGGCGCAAGTTTGAAGACAAGTTAGCTCAAGTTTACATACAACAGAAAGTCCGTGGATTCCTGCACCTTTACAATGGTCAGGAAGCAATTTTGGCAGGTTCCTTACACGCAATGGATCTTTCTAAAGATAAAATGATTACCGCATATCGTAACCACGTCCAGCCTATAGGGATGGGTGTTGATCCTAAAAGGGTAATGGCCGAACTTTTTGGTAAAGCGACAGGTACCTCTCAAGGACTAGGTGGATCTATGCACATTTTTTCTCGCGAGAAGGGATTCTATGGTGGTCACGGTATTGTAGGAGGGCAGATCCCTCTAGGCGCTGGAATGGCCTTTGGAGATAAGTATAATAAAACTGGTGCAGTAACACTTTGTTATTTTGGGGATGGAGCTGCAAGACAAGGTTCTTTACACGAGACCTTTAATATGGCAATGCTCTGGAAGCTTCCTGTTGTATTCTGTGTAGAAAACAATGGCTATGCAATGGGTACCTCTGTAGCACGTACTGCAAATCACGAAGATATCTGGAAACTAGGACTAGGGTATGAGATGCCTTGTGGTCCTGTAGACGCGATGAATCCTGTTGCCGTAGCCGAAGCAATGGATGAGGCAATTGAGCGTGCAAGACGAGGAGATGGTCCTACATTTTTAGAACTTAAAACGTATCGTTATAGAGGACACTCAATGTCTGATGCACAACATTATCGAACTAAAGACGAGGTTGCAGAGTATCAAAAAATTGATCCAATCACTCAGATCAAAGAATTGATTCTTGAAAAAGAGTACGCAACCGAAGACGAAATAAAAGTGATGGATAAACGCGTAAAATCTCGTGTTGCAGAGTGTGAGAAATTTGCAGATGAGAGTCCATTCCCAGAGGTGAATGTTATGTACGACGTTGTTTATGAACAAGAAGATTATCCATTTATACCACACAGATTATAAGCTATGGCAGAAGTAATAAATATGCCGCGTCTAAGCGACACGATGGAAGAAGGAACTGTTGCTACCTGGCTTAAAAAAGTAGGTGACAAAGTTGAGGAAGGAGACATCTTAGCAGAAATTGAAACAGATAAGGCTACGATGGAGTTTGAGTCTTTCAATGAAGGTGTGCTTTTGCACATAGGCATTGAAGAAGGTAAAACTGCAAAAGTAGATACACTTCTTGCCATCATAGGAGAAGAAGGCGAAGATATTTCTGGTTTGCTTGATGGAGATAGCGCTGCTTCTGATGCCGCTGAAAGTGAAGATTCTACAGATACGACTACAGAAGATACCGATGAGAGTGCAGATGCTGACGGTTCTTCATCTAATGATGATGATAATGCTGGAGATGAGTCTGGAGAAATTCCAGAAGGAGTGACTGTAGTGACAATGCCACGCCTTAGTGATACTATGGAAGAAGGTACTGTGGCCACTTGGCTCAAAGGTATAGGAGATATGGTTGAAGAGGGTGATATACTCGCAGAGATTGAAACCGATAAGGCCACAATGGAGTTTGAGTCTTTCCAGTCAGGAACACTTTTACATATTGGTATTAATGAAGGAGAAACTGCAAAGGTAGATGCTCTCCTAGCGATTATTGGCCCTGAGGGAACAGACGTTTCTGGAATTGTAAAAAGTGGAGGAGCAACAAAAAAGGAAGCT
>CAWUIT010000354.1:0-2736 GCA_963922345.1 uncultured Dokdonia sp.
AATTATATCGTTAATTAAATCCTTAGTTTATGTTTAAAAATTACTCAAACTATATTCTTATAGTTTTACTTGCTTTCTGTTCTAGTTTGCAAGCACAAGATTACTTGACATTACTTCAAGAGAGTGTTATTAGCCAGGAGGCTAGAAATGGATTACAAGATGAAGATGTAGATGGGTTATACCTATACAGTCAGGCTAGAACGCGTAGCACAGGTGTGATGCACGTGTATGCTGGGCAAAAGTATAATGACATCTCTATTTTTAATGCCACTGTAAATGGAGCCTTTAAAGGAGAAGAACTGTTGTATGTATCTCACACATTAGAATTTGATGTTGCAAATCGTGTTAATGCTACTATACCACAACTAAATCCACTTCAGGCGGCAACAGAAGCAGCTAATGCTTTAGGATTAGGTTCGGCAAACTTTTCTTTGATAGAAACAGTTACAACAAAAGAGTTTAGACTTACAAATGGTGGAGTATCCTTGGAAGAGGTTCCAGTAGAATTAGTTTATGTTCCAGAAAATGGTGAATTAAAGCTAGCTTGGGATTTAAATATTCATACACTTGATGCAAAGCACTGGTGGAGCGTGCGTATAGATGCGAGCTCAGGGGAGATCATTAATCGTAATGATTGGGTCGTTTCTTGCTCGTTTGATACTCATAATCATACAGCTGTAAGAAATGTTGTGTCAAAAAAAGAGAATGATTTTTCACTTTTCAGAAGTCAAGAGCTATCAACAGTACTTGCAGGAGAACAGTATAATGTGTACCCACTTCCAATAGAAAGCCCTAATCACGGTGAGCCAAGTCTCGTTGTAGAACCACAAAACCTTACAGCATCGCCTTTTGGGTGGCACGATACAGATGGTGTAGAAGGAGCGGAGTTTACTATAACCAGAGGAAATAATGTGTTGGCGTGGGATGATATTGAGGGAGATAATGAAGATACTCCTGGAATGTCACCAGATGGAGGCGATGCTTTGACTTTTGATTTTCAATATGCTTTTGATTCGAACCCTGTGAATATGCTGGAGGCATCTACAACCAACTTATTTTATTGGAATAATGTGATGCACGATGTTCTATTTTTATATGGCTTTGATGAAGAATTTGGAAATTTTCAACAAACAAATTACTCAGGATCAGCAGATGGAGATGACTTCGTGATCGCAGATGCTCAAGATGGTGCTGGATTGAATAATGCAAACTTTGCAACACCGCCAGATGGATTTAACCCTAGGATGCAGATGTTTTTATGGACTGCAAACGGTCCTCCAGGAGAATCTGTGACTATTACAGATGGACCACTAGCAGGTGATTATATAGGAGTGCCAGCTGGTTTTGGACCTGCACTTCCTGAGGAAACTCCAATCGTGAGTGACATCGTACTTGCCCTAGATGATAATACAGGAGAATCTACAGATGAGACAGATGCTTGCGATCCTCTTACTAATGGTAGTGAATTAGATGGGAAGATTGCCATAGTGAGAAGGGGCTCTTGTCAATTTACATTCAAGGTTTTTGCAGCTCAAAATGCAGGCGCCATCGCTGTAATTGTTGTAAATAATGAGGCGGGAGCCCCAATTACAATGGCACCCGGTGATGAGGCAGATCAGATTACAATACCTAGTGTTATGGTTTCTCAAGCCGATGGAGAGGCAATTATCGCTGCTCTTATTGCCGGACAAACGGTAAATGCTTCTATACTCAATCAAGGTCCATTTCAAATTGATGGTGATCTAGATAATGGAATTATTGCTCACGAATATGGTCATGGTGTGTCTAATAGACTTACTGGAGGTCGAAATAATTCTAACTGTATGAGAACTTGTGTTCAGTTTGATGCAAATGGTTGTGTCGCTGGAAGAGCTACAGAAGTAATGAGTGAAGGATGGTCAGATTATTTTGGACTTATGCTTACGATGAAAGCAGAGGATACTGGTGCAGATATTCGTGGGATAGGAACGTATGCAATAGGACAACCTACAGATGGAGGCGGAATTAGACCAACACCATACAGTACTGATTTTGCTGTAAATGATGCTACCTATGACTTAGTAGAGGTTTATGAGTCTACAACCGCACCACACCCAGTTGGTTATGTATGGGCTACTATGATCTGGGATATGACTTGGGGCTTTATTGACGAGTATGGATTTGATGAAGATATTTATAATGGTACTGGTGGAAATAATATTGCTTTACAATTAGTAATGGATGGATTAAAATTACAACCATGTAATCCAGGATTTGTAGATGGTAGAGATGCTATTCTTGCAGCTGTTGAGGTTAGCCCTTATTTTGCTGAAGATGATGACGAGGGTCGCGCGACTGCTGGCTGTATAATTTGGAATGCTTTTGCAAATAGAGGACTAGGTTTTTCTGCAGATCAGGGAGATTGGAGAGAGCGAGAAGATGGGATATCTGCGACAGACTTACCACCAGATAATTTAAATCCTTGTTTAGGACCATTATCGGTTAACGAGGTAGCTTCATCTGGTATATTTAGTATATATCCTAATCCATCTAATGGTGAGATCAACATAGCAATGAACACTCCACAAGGAGAAGGAACTGTTAAGATTATTGATATTAATGGTCGCGTTGTCTTTACGCAAGAAGTAACGCTTGATAGAACAGCAAGTGTTCAAGCAAATGGTCTGGCTACCGGTATTTACTTAATACAAGTGCAGAGTGCTACGGCAACAGAGACCACCAAGTTAATTATTCAGT
>CAWUIT010000355.1:0-2720 GCA_963922345.1 uncultured Dokdonia sp.
GCAGCTACTCTTTGCAGTTCTTTACCCTCTGTATTTTTTATGACTAGTGAATATTTACTAGGGTTTTTACTGTAATAAGATATTTGTACCGATGGTTCATAGGCTTCACCCCAAGCGCTCCAGCTACTCCCCCATCTATTACTATGTCTTACAGAAGCAACATCAAAAAGCTGTACACTTTTACTGGTATCTGTATTTTGAATAGGTGTTATATCTGTTCTATAAATACTACGACCGTGTGTACCGAGTAGTAGATGGTTTTCCCTTTTTTGAATTTTCATATCGTGTATTGCTGCTGCAGGTAGTCCATTTGCAAATGCGTGATAAGAACTTCCATTATCCATACTTACATAAGCACCATTATCTGTACCTACGTAGATGATATTTTCTTTTTTCGGATCTTCTACTATGACATTTACTGGAGACATTGGTATGTTTGAGGATATATCCTTCCAAGTCTGTCCATAGTTATCTGACATATAGATGTACGTCTTAAAATCATCCCAACGATACCCATTTAATGTAGCATAAACGCGCTCCTTTTTATGCTCACTAGCGACCACTCGAGATACCCATAAATCCTGTGGTAAAGAAGTCGAAATATCTGTCCAGTCACCTCCTCCATTTTTAGTTACAAAGATTTTACCATCATCACTACCCGTATATATTAAACCAAATTGAAATGGTGATTCTGATAGTGTCGCTATAGTTCCATAGGCTACATTTCCTGGTTTGCCTCCATTAGTAAGATCTGGACTTATCGCTGTCCAATCGTCACCTTGATTCATAGAGCGCATTAATTTATTACCTCCCAAATAAAGAATATCTTGGTTGTGACTGCTTAGTAAAATAGGAGTTTGCCAGTTAAAGCGATACGGACTCTCGCGTAACTCGTGTTTGATAGAAAAACGCTTATTCTCACCTGTCTCTCTGTTAATTCGGAAATAATTTCCAAACTGGAATCCTGTATACACAATATTAGCATCACGATTATCTACTTGCACCTGCATACCATCACCGCCCATAATACTTTCCCAGGGATACTGCCCACTCTGCAACCATCCTTTGTTTTCTTGAGCATCGCTAGGAGCTACCCATACACCATTATCCTGTAAGCCTCCATAAACATTATACGGCTCCTCATTATCCACCTGTATGGAGTAAAACTGACCTACAGAGGGATCATTTGCTTTAATCCAACTTTCCCCATCATCGTACGTTATATTAATCCCTCCATCATTACCATTAATGAGGTGTTTTTCATTTTTAGGATTGATCCAAAGTGCGTGGTGATCTGAGTGTACGTTAGGCGCACTAATACTAGTAAATGTTTTACCACCATCTTTTGATTTAATGATAGGCACTCCATATATATAAATGTCTTGATCATCTTGAGGATTTACATTAATCTCCCCAAAGTAATATCCATAACTGTAATAGAGATCGTCTATATAACCATCGTGCGTTTTTTTCCAAGTTTTTCCTGCATCATTAGATCTATACACCTCAGCACCCACGACTGGTGTGTCAAATAATTGCGTATTTGCTGTTTCTAGATATGTTGCTAGATCTTCTGGTTTTACATCACCTTGACGTACCATAGACTTTACGTTTGCAGCTCTGTACTTTTCTTGAAAACCATTTCTTTTTAGATATCTATCAAGCTTTTTATCATCAAGATCTAGGAAAGCTTGCTTAGACATCGTTTTAAAGTCTTCCTTATCTAGTTGACCATTGTTTTTCTTATTCTGGCCATCCCCCTTACGTCTAAACTGACTGTCGTGTACGGCATACACCGTATTTGCATCATAAACTGCAAGACCTATACGACCTACGCCCGCTCCTGCTGGAAAATTGCCAGCCTTAGTCCAGGTACTCCCGCCATCTGTACTTTTATATATTCCAGAACCATTTCCAGAGCCATCAAAATTCCACGCTTTTCTATCCTTTTCCCAAGCAGACGCGTACATCAGGTTAAAGTTTGATGGGTCGTGATCAATATCGATAATTCCTGTTTTATTGTCTACAAAGAGTGTTTTGTTCCACGTCTCTCCCCCGTCTGTCGTTTTATAAACTCCTCGTTCCTCATTTGTAGAATACAGATGTCCCAAAGCACCTACAATTACCTCGTTTGGATTAGAAGGGTTTATGAGAATCCTACCTATGTGGTGACTATCTGTAAGGCCCATATTTTTCCAAGAAGCTCCATTATCTGTAGATTTTAACAACCCTATACCTGCATAACTTGAGCGTGAGGCATTATTCTCTCCAGTTCCTACCCATATAGTACCACTATCCCAGTGCACAGTAACTTCTCCTACATTTTGAGTAGGGGCATTATCCATCACAGGCGTAAAGGTTGTACCGTTGTTATTTGTATACCACAATCCACCACTTGCATAGCCTACATAAAACTCTGATGGCATATCGGGATTAACCGCCACATCAACCACGCGACCACTCATAATAGAAGGTCCAATATTTTCAAAAGCAATATTTTTTACAATACTATTTTCTAGAGAAGCTTCTTTTTGAGCTACTGCCTTTTCTTGTTGTTGCTTAGAGGTTGCGGGCTGTTGTGATTGCGCTTTCGCGAAAGCGAAAAAAACAACGCAAGAGGTAAGAAGGTATTTTAATTTCATTTGGATTAATTTTAAAAGAGACTGAAAATACAGAATGGAACGATTTTAAGAAAATTTTTGGTTTTAGTTTAACAATTA
>CAWUIT010000356.1:0-2699 GCA_963922345.1 uncultured Dokdonia sp.
ATGCCAAGGCCTCGACAGTCATTTGCATTATCGCCATCCACACGTACCCAGATGCTTTGAGCATTATTAATTGTTAATGTAGGATTGTTTTGATAAGCAGATGGATCTGCTATGGGATTGATCTCAAGTTCTCCTTCTTCCTGCGTTTCGTAATAGTTTACCGTTAACATCTGACCAGGCGGGAACTCGTTTAAGACTTCGGCGGTCGCTGAAGAAAAATCAAAAGTTGCTACCCCATTACCCGTTGGACTACAGGAAAAATAATTCAACAAAAAGTCGTCTGGAATTTGTGAAGTATCTACTTCTAATGAAAACGAAGTTTCGCGAAAGCATCCTTGATCTGAAGTAACCTGTACGTTAATAGTTTCATTATTAATGATCGTATTTGTATACGATGTAGGATCTAAAATGGGATTTCCTGAAGTATCACTGTATGAAAATATTTCTGACTGATAATTAGGTGACAACAAAATCTCTGCCTCGGTTAAGTTAAATGGAGCAAAACCATCTTGATCCAAATCACATTGAGCTAGTAAAATAGGGCCTGTATTTAAAGTAGGCTTTGGATATACTTCTAGATCAAATGTAGTCTGTGCATTACAATTACCCGTTGCGTCTGAATTCTCTAAACTAACAAATATCGTTGTTGAGTTACTATAATAATTAGTAGGATCTGGTATGGGATTGTCATTATCTAAATCGTTTTGACTTTCATAATATTGAATTGTTATGTTAGTCTGACCGTTTAGAATTTCTGTTTGTTTTGAAGTTAGATCAAATGTAACTAGTCCATTCGTGTCATCTGTATCATCAGTATTGTCACAAATACCAAGAGGTGTAATAGGTGTAATTTGTGGCTCTCCAACTATCGTTAAAAAAATACTAGCATTAGTAGTACAACTCGTCATAGGATCTGTGACCGTCGCTATAATAGTCTCACTAGTAGGAATTGTATTTTGCAAAGGATTGGGTAAAGGGCTTGATAGTGGATTCCCATTACCGTCGACATAGGTAACACTTAGATTTGTGTTTCCTAAAGTTAATTCATCTTCAACAGTAGAGGTATCAAAAGGCGCAAAGCCGTCTACATTATCATCACAAGCAAAAAGGTTTATGCTATCATTTACTACTGGTGGATCTAACACTTGAAAGGTAATAGATGTTGTATTTGAACACCCCGTGGTATCATTAGTAAGTATCGCCTGAATATCTTCTTGATTTACTATCCCGTTAGTATATGGATTGGGTAGTGGGCTTGGAAGTGGATTCCCTGAGCCGTCAACATATGCAATAGAAATACCAGTTTGACCATTTAATAACTCTTGATCTATTGTTGAAGTATCAAACTCTCCAAAACCATCTATATCATCATCACAAGATATATGAACGAGCATTGGAGTAATCGTAGGTAAAGGGGAAATTTCAACTACAGTTTCAAAAATACTAGTGATAGATTGGAAAGTAATTTCTGCACTGACATTGTAAATTCCAGGTGAAGTAAAAATGTGTGTAGGATCAGGTAGATTCGAGGTGTTTTCAGAGCCACTAGATGGGTCATCAAAGTCCCAAGTAATTGTATCAACGCTATCATTAAGACTAAAATTTGTAGTGTCCCCAAAACAAGTATTAGAAAAGTTGATTGAAGTTATGAAGTAGCTTTGTATGAATGGAGGTAGACCCAATAAAGATGTTCCACCTTGAAGATTAATAGCTTCATTAACAATATCTGCATTTAGACCAGGTTCATCTGGAGAGTTAATTACTCCAATATTCATTGAAAAAACATCAGCAAAGTAAATTTTCCCATTTGATGCAAGTTGTAATGATCCCAAAAGCCCAATAAAATCTCTCAACAATTCTATTTCGGAATTTAGGATATCCGTTGCATCACCAGCCAGTGTATCGTATTGATAAATTACACTCAGCTCGCTACCGCCTTCAAAATAATTTGAATATAAAAATTGACTATTTGGAGAAAACTCTATTCCATAAACATTCTGTTCAATAGAAATAGGTGGAGGCGGCGGATCAAAAATTATTTTTTCATTAGATACTACTCCTGTTGTCGAATTAAAATCATACAAAAATAGACCAATAGCCGCACCGCCTCTTCCAGCAGCTAATTTAGTTCCATCTGGAGAAATCTTCATCTGCCCCTGAGAACTCGCTTGATCCACGTTATTAACTGAAGCACCAACTGCACTTACGACAGGGATAGTATTAACTCCATTACCGTCAACACTAAATGAGATAAATTCATTACTATCTAGCCTATGACTTACAACCCAGAACTCATTGAGATTGTTTTTTTGAATTGCAGTAAGCTTTTCAGTCGTAAATGGATCTAAGAGAATATTTTTTGTTGTTACAGCTCCTAAGAAGGAATCTAAAGTTAAGTCAACTTCTGAGTATTGCATACCTTTCATACCGCTTGGAACATCAACAGTAAAGATGTAATAGATATCCTCGTTAATAGGATTAGGAACTATAATAGCGGAATTAGTACTTGAGAAATCACCGTTTAGTCCAGTACCATTTAACATTATATCGTGATTTCTATTCCAAACTGTTACTCCATCAGTATAAAAGAGCAGTTGGCCAGATGAATCAGAAATAGATGCGCAACCTTCGCCAGTATCAAGTTGACCATCTGTTAACGCGACAGGATCTCCAGAACTGAAATTGAGGCCAGCATTATT
>CAWUIT010000357.1:0-2675 GCA_963922345.1 uncultured Dokdonia sp.
TTACATGGAAGAAGAAGTAAAGAAAATTGCAAAACCTATTTTGGCACGTTTACAAATTCACTTTGACGGACTTATACCCCGCAATTTATTTTTAGTCAATCCAGATGTAAAGCTCAAAAAGGTTCACAAAACTTATGGCTCTACGTCTGTAAAAGATAATATAAGTATCGCATTTAAAATCTATAAGTTTGAAGATGAGCACATCTGTGAGTATTTTCTCGATGCAGACGGTTATACAGAACATCGCCGTTACAACATCGATAGAGACCAGACAGAAATGCTTGATAATTTTGAAGGACAATTTGGAGCCTCAGAAGTTGAAGATGAGGATATCGATTACGAGGAGTTCACACGTATCCGGAAGCATAATGATAAAGTGCGTAAAATGCTTATCAAAAAAGGATTTATGAGAAAGTGATATACGCTTTCGCGAAAGCGTATACCCAAGTAATATTTGTCTAGAGAGGTAACGATTTAATAAAATCCAACTACCATTCTTTCTTTTATCTTCACATCACTATTCGTACATTTACTAGGATGAATAGAGATTTACACAACTACCGAAAGTCTTATGAAAAAGGCGAATTACTACTAAAAAATTCGGCCGAAAATCCATTTACCCAATTTAAAACTTGGTTTCAAGAAGTTGAAGATGCAGGAGGTGTTGCTGAGCCTAATGCAATGACTCTTGCTACTTTAGGAACAGATGGATTTCCAAAAGCACGTATTGTCCTTTTAAAAGAATATGATGATGAGGGTTTTGTTTTTTATACGAACTATGAGAGTGAAAAAGGCAGAAGTCTCGCGCAACACTCACAAGCCGGTATTTCCTTTTTCTGGCCCAACCTCGAGCGTCAAGTAATTATAAAAGGTACTGTAGATAAAGTTTCGGCAGAGCGGTCTAATGCTTATTTTAATGCAAGACCAAAAGATAGCCAGCTAGGCGCGTTAGTTTCAGATCAAAGCCGCGTGATTTCAGACAGATCTGTGCTTGAAGATAAAATGGAATTACTTAAAGCTGAGTATCAAGATAAGACGGTCCATAGACCAGATCATTGGGGAGGATTTATATTAAAACCAATATCTATAGAATTCTGGCAAGGGCGACCAAGCCGTTTACACGACAGGATACGTTACAAAAAGGAGAATGACTCTTGGAATAAGCAAAGACTAGCACCGTAATTATGAAAACACTTTATCTTGTAAGACACGCAAAGTCTAGTTGGGAATTTGATGTAATAGACCACGAGAGACCTCTTAATGAAAGAGGTTTAAGAGATGGGCCCAAGATGGCCGCACATATTGCAAAAAGTATGGCAAAGCCAGATTTGTTTTTAAGTAGTGATGCTTTGCGAGCAAAGACTACGGCCGTATTTTTTGCCACAGCTTATGGTGTTCCTGACAGAGACATTAAACTAGATCATAAGCTGTACGACTTTGCAGGACAAGATCTTACAGACGTAATACGAAGTGTAGATAATTCTATCGATTGTCTGATAGTTTTTGGACATAATAATGCCATGACCAACTTTGTAAATATGTTTGGTAATAAGGATATTGATAACGTTGCAACAGCAGCATTTACAGCTATAGAATTTAATATTGATCATTGGACAGATTTAAAACCTGGTAAAACAGTTTATCACATTGCGCCTAAACAATTATAAAATGACACAAACAGACGAGAATAGATATATAAATAGAGAACTGAGTTGGTTGCAATTTAATGCCCGTGTGTTACAAGAGGCAGCAGATGAGAGTGTCCCTCTTATTGAACGTTTTCGTTTTTTAGGTATTTTTTCTAATAATCTGGATGAATTCTTTAGAGTGCGTTATGCTACCGTTCGTAGAATTGTAGATGCTGGTAAAACGGGTAGAAAAGCCTTAGGAGTATATTCTGCGGAGGAACTGTTAGAAAAAATTACAGAGATTGTAATTGATCAACAAACAGAAAGTCTAGAAATACTCAAGGATATCTATAAAAAGCTGGAAGAGGAAAATATTTACATGCTTACAGAAAAGGATATTGAACTCCCTGAGCATAAAACATTTATCAAAGACTTCTTTACAGACCAAGTGGCGCTGGCAGTAGAAACTATTATTCTAAGAGAAGATGTAGAGTTGCCACGCATACAAGATCTAGATGCCTATCTAATGGTAAAGATGGAGCTAACAGATTCTAATAAACCATTATATGCTTTACTAGAAATACCAAGTACTGTAGATCGTTTTGTAGTACTACCTCAGGTGGATGGCAAGGATTATATAATGATCTTAGATGATCTTATACGTTATAATCTAGATACTATTTTTAGCATTTTTGATTATCATACTATCACAGCTCATATGATTAAGATCACTCGAGATGCAGAGCTAGATATTGAGTCAGATTTAGGAAAAAGTTTTCTAGAAAAGCTTACGCGCAGCGTTAAGGGAAGGGAAGATGGTGAGCCAGTACGATTTGTTTTTGACAAAACTATAGAGCAAGAAACGCTTCAATTTCTCCTAAAAAAATTGGGTATAGAACGTATTGATAGTATAATACCTGGAGGACGTTATCATAACAGAAAGGATTATATGGACTTCCCAACCTTTGGGAGAAAGGAACTTTACTACCCTAGTGTAAAACCGTTACCTATTCCTGGCATTAGTCTCGAAGACAGCTTATTCAATGT
>CAWUIT010000358.1:0-2663 GCA_963922345.1 uncultured Dokdonia sp.
GGGCATTTGCCGCACCTTTATCTACAGCAGTGGTATGGATTTTTTTAAATAGCTCTGGTACGGTGGAGCTAGATGAGACAGGAGTACCGTATCCCTTATTTGTATTTTGTGGGACCCTATTATGGTCTACATTATTAGAGGCCATTAATATGCCATTGTCAAGTACCAACGGGGCAAAGGGAATTCTATCAAAAATTAATATTCCTAAGGAATCTATTATCCTATCGGGTACTTACAAAATTGTCTTTAATAGCCTGTTTAAGCTCCTACTTATAATAGTGTTTTTAATTTTTTATCAAGTGGTACCCTCTTGGGATTTAGTATTATTCCCAATTACTTTTCTAATACTCATTGCGGCGGGAGTCACCTTTGGCCTCTTTATCACACCTATCGGGATGTTGTATCGCGATGTGGCTACGATGATATCGTATGGATTGCGCTTTGTGATGTATGTTACGCCCGTGGTCTATGCCATCCCAGATAGTGGTCTTATGAAAACACTTATGGAACTCAATCCCCTTACTCCATTAATTATTGTGAATAGAACCATTCTATTAGGTCTTGAGGTGGAGTTTTTACATTACTTTATAGGATTAACGCTTTGTATTGCACCTGTGTTTTTAATTGCATTGGTAGTGTATCGCGTGTCTATACCGGTTATTATTGAAAGAAGCGCTTAATTATGGAAAATGAAGTACTGGTAAAGGTTGAGGGGCTTTCAAAAAAGTTTTCTAAGTCGCTTAAAAAGAGTTTAAAGTACGGGGTGTATGATCTCTTTGCAAATCTACGTGGCAAACAACCAAGTGCAGAGTTACGTCCTGATGAGTTTTATGCGTTGCAAGATATTAATTTTGAAGTACGCCGTGGGGAGTGTCTAGGGCTTATAGGTCATAATGGCGCGGGTAAAAGTACCCTCCTTAAGATTTTAAATGGTTTAATTAATCCCGACCACGGGAAGGTGACAATGCGAGGTCGTGTAGGCGCTCTTATTGAGCTAGGTGCAGGATTTAATCCCATAATGACGGGAAGGGAAAATATCTACAATAATGGCGCTGTACTCGGCTTTAGCCGAAAGGAAATAGACGAGAAGGTAGCGGAGATTATAGACTTTGCAGAGATACACGAGTTTATCGATATGCCAGTACAGAATTACAGCTCTGGGATGAGGGTGCGTCTTGGCTTTGCGGTAGCTGTTCAAATGGAGCCAGATATTCTAATTATTGATGAAGTATTAGCGGTAGGCGATGCCAGTTTCAGGGCTAAATGTTACGAAGTAATAGATTCGCTTATGAGTAAAGCCTGTGTTATTTTAGTTACTCACTCAATGAACCAGATTGTTAGACTTTCAAGTAACGTAATATTATTGAATAAAGGACTTTCCAGACATTTTGAATCACCGCCGTTGGGTGTTATTGAATATGAAAAATTGACTGCAAAAAATCAAAATAATTTAAGTTCTAATCTCGGGAATGGTTTAGTAGAACTTATTTCACTTGATTTTTTCTCAAATGATTTACCAACTAAAACCATAGCTTTTAATGAAAAAATAAAAGCTAGTTTGAAATTAAAAGTAAATAAAACCTTGACAAAGGTAGTTGTAGATATCGCAATTAGAGATATAGATGAAAGTGTTGTTGCTGAAATTAACAACTATGTAAATCAAAATTTTATTGAAAAAATTGATAAAGGTATAGCAGTTGTTGAAACAGAGATAAAAAATTTCATCTTAAATCCCGGTGTTTATAAAATAAGTGTTTTCGTCACTAATGATTCAATGACAACCCACTATTTATGGATAACTTACATTTTTAATGTTGAGGTAAATAAAGGTGTGCCAGCAATAGCAAAAACGCAATTTCCAGCTATTTGGTCAGTAAACCAAGTTATATGAAAAAAATAAAGAAAATTATTAAAAAATTATTCTTTAAGAGCGGTTATAAGCTCAGTAGAGTTAGATCTGAAGAAAATACTTTTTTAGTAAAAAGTCAAAGTAAACCCCCTAATAATGCTAAGTTACATGTCGGTTGTGGTAGTAATATTCTTGATGAATATATCAATATCGATGTAAGACAACTTCCTGGTGTAGATTTAATCTGTAAGGCGTGGGAACTTTCAAGCTATACACAAAGTGCACAGGAAATCTATTCGCGTCATGTACTAGAGCATTTAACACTTGCTGAAGTAGAATTTACACTAAATGATTGGTTTGATACTCTAAGTATTGGTGGAATTGTTAAAGGTATCGTTCCTAACATCACACATCATATCAAGCAGTGGGAAAACGCAAAATGGACTCCTAACGAATTTGAAGATATGAAGTCAAATACTAGGTGGGGATTTGCAGGTTTTTATGGATGGCAGAGGGAAGCTGACCCTCGGAAAAGTAATTATAATTCTACTTATTGGGATATACACAAATCAGCTTTTAACGAAGTTAATATAACCTTTCTATTGCGAAAGGCTGGGTTTTCTAACATAAGAACTCACATTGTTGATGAGGTTCATCTTCATTTTGAAGCCACCAAAATTCTCAATAAGAAAGAACGTCAAGTAACACCTTTTTTAGAATATGTAAGAGAAGATCACAAGGCAAGATACAATTTAGCTAAGAATTATTTACTAAATGGTCACAGAGTTTTAGATGCTGCCTGTGGAATAGGTTA
>CAWUIT010000359.1:0-2649 GCA_963922345.1 uncultured Dokdonia sp.
CCCATTTTTAAGAAATAGTTTTACGCTTTCGCGAAAGCGTACATATTAATCTTGATATTTAGCTTTTTTACTTCCCTCATACATTTCATACTTCACAAGTCTGCTTTCTAAGCTACCGTTGAAACACTTAATCTTTCTACTAGGTCGCAGCCCAACGTGCTTTAGAGACTCCATATTTGACGTAACAATCCAAGCGTGGGAACCAGGATATCCAGACTTTAATGTATCACCGATGCTTTTGTAAAAAGTTTCCATTTCTATAGGTAAACGCTCACCATATGGAGGATTAAAAACCATTTGCAAGAAGTCGTTGCCTTCTTTTTCTGTGGTAAAAAAGTCACGTTCCTCTACGTTAATAAAGTCAGAAAGCTGTGCGTTTTTAATATTTACTTTAGCCTTTTCGATTGCAGAGGGAGCTTTATCATAACCTGTAATTTTGTACCTAAAATCTCTCACTCGTTTAAGAGCTGAAGCTTCGATTAGTTCAAAAAGATCTACATCCCAATCTCCCCATTTTTCAAAAGCGAACTCGGTTCTATTTAAATTTGCTGGTACATTACAAGCAATCATAGCAGCTTCTATACATATTGTTCCAGATCCACACATGGGATCTAAAAAATCTGATTGACCGTGCCAGCCACTCATAAGTATGAGTCCAGCAGCAAGAGCTTCATTTATAGGTGCGATGTTCGTTGCTGTGCGGTAACCCCTATGATGCAGGGACGCACCACTACTATCCAATGATAGTGTACACCAGTTATCTTGGATATGAACATTCAATCTCAAATCTGGATGTTTTGTATCTACATTTGGACGTATGTTTTCTTCTCTTCTAAACTTATCTACAATTGCATCTTTAGTTTTAAAAGCTACATATTGCGAGTGTGTAAAGGTAGCACCGCTCACCGTAGCGTTTATAGCAAATGTGGTATTTACATCCATATACTTACGCCAGTTTATGCGCTGCATACGTCTGTAAAGGTCATCCTCATTCATAACCCTAAATTCTGCCACAGGTTTTAAAATCTTTATAGCTGTTCTACAGCAAAGATTTGCTTTATACATAAAACCTTTGTCTCCTGAAAATGTAACATTTCTCACGCCTATCTCAACGTCTCCAGCCCCCAGATTACGTAACTCTTCTGCAAGTATTTTTTCAAAGCCAAAAAAGGTTTTGGCTAACATCTTAAAGTTTTGATTACTCTCGCTCATATACGGCAAAAATACATTAATTTTATCTCCTTAACCTCTCGAAATCCATTTCCCTTTGCTTGCAATTATACTTCCCATATTAGCTGTTTTGACTGGTCTAATAGCTGCACTTATATTTAAGCCAGCAGTCAATAACGGTATTAAACTATTATTGTCATTTAGCGGTTCATTCTTACTTTCTATCATAATTTTTGAGTTCTTGCCAGAGGTGTATAATGGTGATTCAAAAAATGTAGGGATATACATTATGGCAGGACTTCTTATCCATCTGTTATTGGAATTTGGTTCTAAGGGTGCAGAGCACGGACATGTACATCAAAAGAGCAGTGGGGATTTTCCAATTTTATTATTTATAAGTCTCTGTATTCATTCTATAATTGAAGGCTTTCCACTAGCAAATCATCCTCAATTGCTCTACGGCGTAGTAATTCATAAAATTCCTATCGCCGTGATTATTTCAGCATTTTTACTCAATTCAAAAATGACAAATAATAAAATAATTATTTTTCTATCCATCTTTGCTTTAATGACACCATTTGGGGCATTTCTAATCTCTCAATTTACTTTTTTTCTAGACTATATAATTCAAATAAATGCTTTTGTCGTTGGCATACTGTTGCACGTATCTACAACAATACTTTTTGAGTCTTCAAAGAATCACCAATTCAACGCATCAAAGTTTGCTGTTATATTGACAGGTATTTTGATTGCTTATTTCTTATGATATTATGTATTCTAAAGAAGAATCTAAACAAATACGGAAGCAGTTCTGGATTTTCTTTGCAAAAAGATACCCTCGTAAGTGGATTTTATACAATACTGGTATAAAAGATTTCAACTTTAAGTTTAATTTCTCTAATAATGGAGCTATGATAACTATAGATTGTGAGTCAAATGATCAGATCGATAGGGCCTATTATTTTGATAAACTAAAAAGTTTAAAGAAATTACTTTTAGACCAGGTATCTCAACATTTGATCTTTGATGAAAATTACAGCTTAGAAAGTGGAAAGGTCATTTCTAGAGTATATTTAAAATTAGAAGATGTAAAAATAAATAATAAAAAAGATTGGCCGGAAGTGTTTGATTTCTTCTCTAAGTATATGTCAAAAATAGAGGTGTTTTATGAAGAATTTGAAGATTTTATAAAGTCTTAAACAGCTATAACTAGCACTTTTATACCCTAGTAAGTGCTGATCTAATAAAATTTACAATTCTACTTAACTAAGAATTTATTCTTAGACAGCTACTTAAGGCGTTTGCAATTTCAAAAAAATAATTTTTAAGTTGTCAATTTCTGATTTTATTCACGGAGTATGTACTTAACTAATTTATAAAGTACTTCCGTTGACATTCTCAAGAGAAAAATTCTCTCATTTTCCTCCATAAAAAAAGCTCCAATACGCGTTGTATTGGAGCTTTAAAAAGGCGGCGACC
>CAWUIT010000360.1:0-2572 GCA_963922345.1 uncultured Dokdonia sp.
AACGAAGATACAAAATATTTTAAATCCTTTCTCGTTTTGTAGTACCTTACCCGTCCGTTTTGGGATCATAAAATGTTTCTATAATCTCGAGGACAACTAACTTTAGTACGCTTTCGCGAAAGCGAAAAAACACACCCTATGCAACATATAAAAGTATTGATATTCATACTACTAGTCTCTATTTCTTGTTCTAATAACGACGATGGAAATCAACGCAACCCCTTTTTACTTGACGTAAATTTTTCTACGCAGTTAAGTGCTATCCAGGTGCTAGATCTTGAGATACCTAGTAATCCTATTTATGTTCCTAATGGAGGTTTACGAGGCTTTTTTGCCATTAATACAGGTAGTAGTATTATCGCCTGGGAAGCATCAGACCCCAACCACGCACCTAATGACTGCTCAACGATGATTATTGATGGGATAAATGTTATCTGTACGTGTGATGATGAAAATAGCTATAATCTTTTTACAGGGCAGTCTAACGATGAGGTGTTAGAATATACACTCCTTAATTATCGTGTGAATGCTTCTGGAGGATCAACAACTGTTTTTAATTAATAAACTTTTTAAAACTAAAGAAGCCACCTTAAAAGATGGCTTCTAACTTACAATCTGTATTTCAGTCCCCCAACTGAGTACATATTGCTTATTTTCAGGGGGTTAAATGTACTATAAAATGATAGTATTTTACAAATTCTCCCTTAAAATTTAAGTGTAGCGCCTATTAAGAAGTTGATTCCCGCTTGAGGATAAAATCCAGCGCCCTCTACCGTTGTTATTTGATCAGGAACGGAGAAGTCATCATCAAATGTGAAAAAATAACCGTTTGACACATAGTCTACATCAAAAATATTATTCACGAGCCCATTAAGTAAAATAGATTTAAAGATAGACACATCTTTAAACTCGTAACTTATATTAAAATCGTTTGTAAAGTAGCTGTCTAATTTTGAAGCCTCACTATCTATATTCCCTAAATACTGTTCTCCTACATATTTAGAAAGTAAACTCAATCTAAAGTCTGGGATAGGAGTAAAAGTTATAGTATTACCCGCCACAATATCTGGAGAGTAGGATATGTTTGTGTTCCCTAAATTAGTCAAGACGCCATCACGCTCAAAGAAGAAATCAATGTTCTTATTAGTACTTAAAGCGACATTAGGTTGTACCGTAATTTTTGAGGTTATGGCAATGGCAGCATCTATCTCAACACCCGCTCTAAAGCTTTTACCACTGTTTGCTCTTATAGGAGCGCCTACATTATCTATTGCTCCAGTAAGCACGAGTTGATCCCGATACCCCATATAATATCCATTTACATTAAGGCGTACTTTTGATGTATTATATCTCCAGCCTAGCTCCCAGTCATTAAGCCTCTCTGGACGTGGATCACCATTTTCAAAATCTGTACGGTTAGGCTCACGATTTGCTCTTGCAAAAGAGGCATATAACTGGTTCTCGTTATTAATCTCATAAGAAACACCAGCTTTAGGATTAAAAAAGCTATAGTTTTCATCTACAATAAACTCAGCAATGTCAGAATTGATACCATCTGTTTCATAAGAAACAAACCGCTGTTGGAGATCTAGGTAACCGCTCCACTTTGAATCAAAGCGATAGGTCGCTTTTGCAAAAGCAGAAAATTCATTTTTTGTTCCAGTTCCAAAATAGTAATCATCACCATACTCACTATCACTAGCAAAACGTGCCCAGATCACCTCACCAAAATGATCTCCATCGTAAATGCTTCCATACAAACCTCCTACAAAATCAATGCTATTATCTTTGTAATTTACTGTAGCATTTGCCACATAAAAGTCATTATCTAACCAGCGGCGTCTTATAATATCAGATGTTTCTATAGTTTCATTACCTATAACTACTGGAGCGATGCTGTAAAACGCAAGATCTTCATCTTCTTTATACTCTTCAAAAAAGCCACGACCGTACGTGTAGTTAAGGCTCAGTTGTGTGCTCCAGTTATTATCATAACGCTGGTTCCAGTGCAGCTGGAAGTGATCTTGCTTATAGTCATCAACCTGATTTTCATAAAAGCGAGTGACGCCATTTTCATCAGTAAATTGTCCAGCAGGATTAAATGTTCTGTCTTCTGCGAGTGTCTCCGCATCAATTCCAAACCAAGATTGATAGGTGACCTCAGAACCAGCAAAGTTGATCAACTTTATAAGGGTATTGTCATCCTTATAAGCGGCTTGTAAGAAATAAGATTTGAGGTCAGATGTAGCTCTATCTATGTACCCATCAGATTTTATGTTAGACAATCTTCCTGAGATCTCAATATGATCATTAAGTAGTCCTGTGCTAAACTTCACATTATGACGGCGTGTCGCAAAAGACCCAAAAGAATTAGAAACCTCCCCATACGCGTCGTTTGAGATTACATCTGTAAGTATGTTGAGACTCGCGCCAAAAGCGCCAGGACCATTAGTAGAAGACCCTACACCTCGCTGTAATTGTAAGCTCTCAATAGAGGAGCTAAAGTCTTGAAGATTCACAAAAAACGTTGTGGCGCTCTCTGCATCGTTATAAGGGATACCATTAATGGTTA
>CAWUIT010000361.1:0-2541 GCA_963922345.1 uncultured Dokdonia sp.
TAACAAACAAAAAAGGAGATGTAATCTCTTGGTCATCTGCTGGTAAAATGGGCTTCAGAGGTTCTAAAAAGAACACTCCTTATGCTGCTCAAACTGCTGCGGAAGACTGTGCAAAGGTTGCTCACGAGGCAGGCCTTCGTAAAGTAAAAGTCTATGTAAAAGGACCGGGTAACGGACGTGAGTCTGCTATACGTGCTGTACATAATAGCGGAATTGAAGTGACAGAAATTATTGATATCACTCCAATGCCACACAATGGTTGTCGTCCACCAAAAAGACGTCGCGTTTAATAATTATTTATTTATTTAATATCTCGAGGGAGAACGGTTTGCAAAGGATTGACCTTAATTTCTAACCACCCTCAAAATACACATTTAAAATGGCAAGATATACTGGTCCCAAAACAAAGATCGCACGTAAATTTAGCGAAGCAATCTTTGGAGAAGATAAATCTTTTGAAAAAAGAAATTATCCTCCAGGGCAACACGGAAACAACAGACGAAGAGGAAAAAAATCTGAATATGCTGTACAATTAGCTGAAAAGCAGAAAGCAAAATACACGTACGGAATTTTAGAACGTCAGTTTAGAAATTTATATGGTAAGGCAAATCGTGCACCTGGAATTACGGGTGAGGTTTTACTTCAATTATGTGAAAGCAGATTAGATAACGTTGTTTATAGAATGGGTATCTCCCCTTCTAGAAGTGGTGCTCGTCAGTTAGTTGGACACCGTCATATTACTGTTAATGGTAGTATTGTAAATATCCCATCATACCAAGTGAAAGCTGGTGATGTAATTGCTGTACGTGAAAAGTCAAAATCTTTAGAAGTTATTTCAAACTCATTACAAAACGCAAATCACGTTTACGAGTGGATATCTTGGAATAATGATAAGAAAGAAGGTACGTTCGTTGCAATACCTCAAAAACTTCAGATTCCTGAAAACATCAACACACAACTCATCGTCGAGTTGTATTCTAAGTAATAACCACTAAAGCTAGAAAACCGATATGGCAATATTAAATTTCCAGAAGCCCGATAAAGTCATTATGATTGACTCTACTGATTTTGAAGGTAAATTTGAGTTTAGACCTTTAGAACCAGGTTATGGTTTAACAGTAGGTAACGCTTTACGTCGTGTATTACTTTCTTCACTTGAAGGTTTTGCAATTACGTCTGTGCGTATTGAAGGTGTTGATCACGAGTTCTCAACCTTAGCAGGTGTTGTAGAAGATGTTACTGAAATAATTTTAAATCTAAAGCAAGTACGTTTTAAACGTCAGATTGAAGAGATAGATAATGAGACTGTAACAATATCTCTATCTGGAGTAGATCAATTAACAGCTGGTGATTTTCAAAAATTTATTTCAGGATTCCAAGTGCTTAATCCAGATATGGTGATAGCAAATATGGATAAAAAAGTAAATCTTAACATGGAAATCACGATTGAAAAAGGTCGTGGTTATGTTCCAGCAGAAGAGAATAAAAAATCGAATGCGCCTTTAGGAACAATCTTTACAGATTCAATTTATACACCTATTCGTAACGTAAAGTACAGTATTGAAAATTACCGTGTAGAGCAGAAGACTGATTATGAAAAATTAGTTTTCGAAATTATTACAGACGGTTCAATTCATCCTAAAGAAGCTCTTACTGAAGCTGCAAAAACTCTTATCCACCACTTTATGTTATTCTCAGATGAGCGTATAACATTAGAGGCAGATGAGATTGCACAAACTGAAACATATGATGAGGAGTCTCTACATATGCGTCAGTTGCTTAAAACAAAGCTTATCGATATGGATTTATCTGTACGTGCGCTTAATTGTTTAAAAGCTGCAGAAGTTGAAACATTAGGAGATCTTGTTTCTTACAACAAGAATGATCTAATGAAATTTAGAAACTTTGGTAAAAAATCACTTACTGAACTAGAAGAGCTAGTAAATGTAAAAGGCTTAAGTTTTGGAATGGATTTGGCAAAGTATAAATTAGATAAAGATTAATTCGCTTTCGCGAAAGCATAATAATTACGTCATATTTTGCCCTCCACACGAGGTGGATCGAGCAAGATGATGTAAAAATAAACTCACAATGAGACACGGAAAAAAAATAAATCACTTAGGTAGAAAGACTGCACATAGAAAGTCAATGCTAGCAAACATGGCTTGTTCTCTTATAGAACATAAGAGAATCAACACCACTGTGGCTAAGGCTAAAGCGTTGAAGCAATTTGTAGAACCTATGATCACAAAATCTAAGGAAGATACTACACATAATAGGCGTCTAGTATTTGCTAAGCTTCGTCAGAAAGATGCGGTAACTGAGCTTTTTAGAGAGGTAGCTTCTAAAGTAGGAGATAGACCAGGTGGTTATACGCGTATGATCAAATTAGGTAATCGTCTGGGTGATAATGCAGATATGGCGATGATTGAGCTTGTAGATTATAATGAACTTTATAATGCTGGAAAGCCTATTAAGAAGAAGTCTACTCGTCGTGGAGGAAAAAAATCTGAGCCTGCTCAAGTAGCGCCAGAAACAAAT
>CAWUIT010000362.1:0-2537 GCA_963922345.1 uncultured Dokdonia sp.
TTTAAAAGACATTACACTTTTTTGTGCGAAGATATGCCTTCATTTGTTTATTACAGCGTTTACTATCGCTTTCGCGAAAGCAAAAAAAGAGACTACCAAGTAGGAAATCTCTTTTTAAACCAATAATCAATTATAATATTATATTTCCACTACCATTTTACCCTTATTCTTACCGTCAAAGAGATCGATAAATGCCTGAGGAATTGCATCAAAACCCTTTACGATCGTATCCTCGTGCTTGAGTTTATCATCTTGATACCACTCAGTAAGCTGCTTAACTCCTTCTGGAAAAGATTCTTGGTAATTTGAAACAATAAAGCCCTGCATCAAAGCACTATTTTTGATTAAAAATGGCTGTGGGCTCACGCCTTTTGGTACCTCTGTATCATTATACACAGCTATAGCCCCACAGTTTATAATACGTGCTTTTTGATTGATATGGAAAAAGACGATATCTGCGAGTTCACCACCTACATTATCCCAGTAAACATCAACTCCATCAGGACACGTGCGACCTATCGCTTCTCTCAAATTCTCGGTATTGTAATTAAAAGCATCATCAAAATTAAATGTCTCCTTGAGCATTTTAATTTTTTCATCAGTTCCAGCTACGCCTATTACTCGACATCCTTTAATTTTTGCGATCTGACCAACAATGCTCCCCACCGCCCCTGCGGCACCCGAAACGAGAATAGTCTCACCTTCTTTTAATTTACCTATTTCTTTAAGTCCAAAATAAGCGGTAAGCCCTGTCATTCCTAACGTTCCTAAGTAAGTAGGTAATGGCGCTGCATCTTTAGAAACTTTATGAATATTCTTTCCATTAGATATTTGAAGCTCTTTCCACGCTAGCATACCAGAAACAAAATCTCCTTTTTTAAACGAATCGTTTTTTGATTCGACTACTTCTGCAACTATACTAGAAGATATCGGTTTATTTAGTTCAAATGGCTCTACGTAGGACTTCGCATCGCTCATACGCCCTCTTAAATACGGATCTACTGAGACGTACTTACTCTCCAGCAAAATTTCACCTTCTTCAATTGTTGAAACTTCTTCCTCTATAAACTCAAAGTCGTTAGAACTTGGTTTTCCATCTGGTCTATTTTTTAATAGTATTACTTTTGTTTTCTTCATTGCATTTGTCTTTGTATTAAAGTACATAATGTATTTTGAAAACAAGACGTAGCGGGGTTGATTAGTATAGTTTTAACCGTAAATGCTAAGGTGTGTTAACTAAAAATGTAAGACTGCTTTCGCGAAAGCAGAATAATAAAAATTACCTACTCAATTGAAGCTTTTGACATTCTATAAAACAAGATAGAAGTCACTAAGCCAATAAATGAAAATCCAGCCAGAACTAAGAATACTGCCTCGTGACCTGCTCTTCCAGGCATACGGTCTAAATAATAGCCTATCATTGGGCCCGCAAAAATATCTGGAGTATATCCTATAAATGAAATGATTCCCACCGCTGTACCGGTTAGTGCGAGTGGTATTTTACCTTCTCTCATAACAGCAAAATAGAGCACTCTTGCCGAATATACACCTACTGCCGTAATAATTACGGATAAGAAAAATAGAAAACTCATATCAGATTGAATCCAGCCACTTGAAAACAATAAAGATCCTATGCAAGAAAGAACAAACCCCCAAATTAAATAAGTTGACACGCGCGATCGATCTGCAAGAAATCCTACAATCACGCCTACGATAGGTCGTATAAAAAGTAGAAATGTTCCTGTTTTTGCGGCATTAATCTCATTATAACCCATAACATCACTAGCATACAGTGAAAAAATATCTGTGATTTTATAGCCTACATATGCACATAGAATGATAATCATCAATAGCCAAATAGCAGGTAGTTTAAGAACCTCAAGAATGGATTTTCTTGTAATAATATTTTTAGTCTCATCTGTGTCTTCTCCACGAGTTTTCAAAAAGAAAAATACGAGCAAACCAATAACAGTTACGATAGCCGAAGATGTGTAAATAACTGATGAAAACGCTTCCCTTTGTTTTTCTGGTGATAGCGATACATCAATAGAGGGTGTAACTATTGAAAATATAATAACGCCCAGAAGTCCAAAAAGAGCACCCACCAGACCCCGACCACCATCTAAAAAACCAAAAGCCTTTCCTTGATCGTGTTTACCGCCCCAGATTCTGGTCGCTTTTATCATAGCGGCCCAGAATAAGAATATGGTTGTAAATCCCCAATATCCATATAAAAATTTCAACTGTATTAAGGTTGGGTTTTGTGCATATACTATTCCTCCTAAGGCTGTGGCTAGCAGACCGATTCCCATTAATTTACGGGGTTCATAGCGATCTGCGAGCGGTCCCCCAAATAGATAGGATAGCAAGGCTACAAGCCCATAAATTGAAAAGCAATATCCTAGCTCTGTATTTGATATTTTAAAAACCTCAAGCACGGTAGGTCTAAAAACTCGTGCTAGTACAAATGGCAGTATAAAAACTGCTTCACCTGCTAGAATTAATAAAAGAATGTAAATTATTTTAGGTGGTTTTTT
>CAWUIT010000363.1:0-2531 GCA_963922345.1 uncultured Dokdonia sp.
TCATTTACCACAAAAAATGATACGCAAAATGCGGCATTTGAGATTTTAAAAAGACTTCAAGTATTTACGCTAGCAGAAAGTTTGGGAGGAGTAGAGTCTCTTGCGGGTCACCCTGCAACAATGACGCACGCATCCATCCCATTGGAAGAGAGGTTATCATTAGGAATCAAAGACTCACTTATCAGGTTAAGTGTGGGTATTGAAGATGTAGAGGATTTAATAGAAGATCTTAATCAAGCTCTCGCTTAATTTAATTAAACAGCATATGCTTTCGCGAAAGCATAAAGACTTTTACAATTAATCTAAATAGTAAATGTAACCTACATTGATCCAAAAGATCCAATCATTTGCCCTATTTACAGGTCGTGGATCTGGATTGAGGCCATCTACCCAGTTGTTAGTATAATAATGCCACCTCAATTCAAAATTGAGATCGCTTAAGATGCTTAATTTATATCGAGTCCCAACACTCCAAGTTATTGCCCACGTATCACCAGCGCGAGTATCTATTCCAGTTCCATTCTCACCTTCCCCTACATTAAAGCCTTCGATTATTGCCGGTCCAGTATCTGTAGGATCAGGGGTGAAGGGGTTAAGCACTTGTCCAAAAATATTCCCATCCTCTCGTAGCGAGGTGGTGGCGCTTGGATTAAATGTTACAAAGCGTACTCCCACACTCACGTAAGGCGCAAATTTATAGGCCCCTGCAGAAAAATCACGTATACTCATGGGAAAGTACTCTAGTTGAGAGCCTATTTCTAAAACACTTGCTCGACCTTCGTGAGCACGCAAACGCAATCCACCAAAATCATCATCACTTGCTTCAGGCCCAAAGTTGTTAAGTGTAGTAACGTGATAATCTATCTCATTACGCACTTTAAAATGATCATTGAAATACGTATATCGAGCATAGCAATTACAATCTGCTTGATAAGAAAAGTTGAGATAGTGTACGAGTCCAATTCCAAAACCAGTATTTCCAATATTGGTTTCTTGGTTACCACGCTCTCCGTAGTCAGATTGGAAAGCCACGGGACCAGCTATAACGCCAATTTCGTGAGAAAATCCAAACTGAGCATATAAGCTCTGGGATACTATCGGTAAAGACAGCAATGCCAATAGTAGGTACTTGGCTTTCATAAAGGTGGTAATTTGAGTGAAACAAATATATAAAATAATGTCAAACACCGAAATTCTCAGTAATATTCTTGGTTTAGTGTAAGTTTTATCTTACATATTCATACTGTATTGCGATATTCTAAAAAAAACACGCTCAAAATCAAGGATACTGTATATTTGTATTGAATTAGATTGACTTTTAAAATATTTTCATAATAGATAATTCTTATGTCAGACAGCATTAAAAAATTTGTCGATTACGTTGCTCAAAGCAATCCTAACGAGCCAGAGTTCATGCAAGCCGTACAAGAGGTAGCAGAAACCGTAATTCCCTTTATAGAAAAAAATCCAAAATATCAGGATAAAAAACTTCTAGAACGCATGGTAGAGCCAGAAAGGACTATCATATTTAGAGTCCCTTGGACAGATGATTCTAATAATATCCAAGTTAACAGAGGATATCGTGTAGAGTTTAATAGTGCAATAGGACCTTATAAAGGTGGGTTGCGCTTTCATCCATCTGTAAACTTGAGCATTCTCAAATTTTTAGGATTTGAGCAAACCTTTAAAAATAGTTTAACTACGCTCCCAATGGGTGGTGGTAAAGGAGGATCTGATTTTGATCCCAAAGGAAAATCTGATGCAGAAGTTATGCGCTTCTGTCAGAGTTTTATGAGTGAGCTTGCACGCCACATAGGCCCGAATACAGATGTTCCTGCTGGAGATATCGGTGTTGGAGGTAGAGAGATCGGCTTTATGTTTGGGCAGTATAAGAAACTTCGTAATGAATTTACAGGTGTTCTTACTGGAAAAGGTCTTTCCTATGGAGGTTCCTTAATGAGACCTGAAGCTACAGGATATGGAAATGTATATTTTGCACAAAGTATGCTTAAAACACGAGGAGAATCCTTTAAAGACAAGACAGTTGCCATATCTGGATCTGGTAATGTTGCTCAATATGCTGCAGAAAAAGCTACACAACTAGGGGCCAAAGTAGTGACGATGTCTGATTCTGGAGGTTTTATCTATGATAAAGACGGCATCGATCAAGAAAAGCTCGATCACATTATGGAGATTAAAAATGTGAAGCGAGGTCGTATAAGTGAATATGTAGATAAATACTCATCTGCAGAGTATCACGAGGGAGATAGACCTTGGGGTATTAAAGTAGACGTTGCACTTCCTTGTGCTACACAAAATGAACTTAATGGTGAAGAAGCACAAACGCTCGTTGATAATGGATGTATTTGTGTAGGCGAAGGAGCAAATATGCCTTGTACGCCAGAGGCAATTGAAGTGTTTCATAAATCAAAAATTCTTTTCTCACCTGGAAAAGCATCTAATGCAGGCGGGGTTTCTACTTCTGGATTAGAGATGTCACAAAATAGCCTGCGCTATAGTTGGACAGCAGA
>CAWUIT010000364.1:0-2522 GCA_963922345.1 uncultured Dokdonia sp.
ACAAAAAACGTTGTGGCGCTCTCTGCATCGTTATAAGGGATACCATTAATGGTTACATTAATCCCTTGGTTACCAGTACCACGTACTCTAAAACCAGTATACCCAATTCCCGCACCAGCATCAGACGTTGTAACTACACTTGGTAAAAAGTTAAGTTGTGTTGCGATATCTTGACCAAGGTTGCGTTGTTGAATTTCGCTTTTAGTAAGGTTTGAGTGCGTAATTGGGGAGTCTGCCTCTACACGTACAGACCGTACAAGTACTTCATCTAGCTTTTCTACTTTTGTTGTGTCAATAACTGTTTCTTGAGCTATTGAACTTAAGGATACCAGTACAATTAGACTGGATACAATTTTTTTCATTTCTAAAGCATTTAGTCAGAATACAAGGAGTAAATATTCAAAAATTAGTAACTGACACCTGTGCGAGTAGCACATATTGAAGAGTAGTACGCTTTCGCGAAAGCGTAACGCCACCGCAAAAAAACAAGCTCAAAACAGAGATACATAATCAATAAAAGCGCATACGGCTTTACGGAAGAATCTCTATATTCCTAAACAGCATTACCTGTTCTAGGTTCAATGGGTATCATCTCAGCTTATTTAAAAGCACCCCTTTGAGATGGTACAAAGATAAGCCAGCATTTTTGAATAAATCGCAAGTGATATGAATTAAATTTTTGAACTTGTACATTTAACCCATATCGTAAAACGTAAGGCTTATGAAAATTGTCATATTTGGAGTAGGAGGTGTTGGCGGTTTTTTTGGAGGGAAGCTTGCCGCCGCTGGTTTTGAAGTAATTATGATTGCTCGGGGCGCTCATCTGGAGGCAATCAAAAAAAAAGGGCTCACTGTAAGAAGTATCGCAGGCGACTTTACGTGCACACCATACCTTGCAACAGATGATGTTTCAAAAATCAAAAATCCTGACCTCGTAATTTTTGGAGTAAAGTCGTGGCAATTGCAAGAAGCTGCAAAGAGTTTAAAACCTTTTATAACAAGTAAAACGTTGCTTTTACCCTTACAAAATGGAGCTAATAATGTGGCGCTTCTCAATGAGATCGTACCTAAAGAGCAAGTGCTTGCCGGTTTATGTCGTATGATAAGTTTTATTGAGGAACCAGGAGTAATTTCGAATCCAGATATCTCGCCTACGTTGCTTTTTGGAGAGCAGGATAATAAGAGAACAGAGCGAGTAGAAAAGACTCTTAACGCTTTCGCGAAAGCGGATATCAAAGCCTCCATCCCAAAAAATATCCAGATTGCCATCTGGCAAAAATTTCTATTTATCACCACAGTAAGCGCCATAGGTGGATTAACGAGAGCGAGTATTGGGATAATGAGAGAAAGCGCATACATTCTAGATTTGATGCATAAAACGGCTCAAGAAGTTTATAGAGTTGCCCTGGCAAAAGGGATACAACTGCCAGAAAATACGATAGAAAACACTTTTACAGCAATTAAGAGTCAGGCTTATGAAACCACCGCATCCACACAACGTGATATTATGGAGGGGAAGCCCAGCGAACTAGAAAACTTCAATGGTTTTATTGTTAAGGAAGGAAAACGACTAGATGTTCCTACTCCTATAAATGCAATGATTTATGAATTATTAAAGCCTCAAGAAGAGATGGCTAGAAAGGGCTTATAAACGTCTAAATAATTGTAAATTTGCCCCCTTAATTGAGGAATAGACAGCTTTCGCAAAAGCGTACTTACAATACATACACAATGAAATATCATTTTAACGAGATAGAGGCCAAATGGCAAAAATATTGGGCAGAAAATGGCACTTTTCACGCTTCTAATGACAGTGACAAGCCTAAATATTACGTACTCGATATGTTTCCATATCCTTCTGGAGCTGGCCTTCACGTAGGGCATCCACTCGGTTATATTGCAAGTGATGTGTATGCACGCTACAAGCGATTAAAGGGTTTTAATGTCTTGCACCCGCAGGGGTATGATTCCTTTGGACTTCCTGCAGAGCAGTATGCGATACAGACGGGACAACATCCCGCTGTGACTACAAAGGTGAATATTGAAGGAGGCGTAGATAATCAAGGTAATGTGATTGCGGGGTACCGCAAACAGTTAGATAAAATTGGTTTTTCTTTTGACTGGAGCCGTGAGGTGCGCACCTCAGATCCTGCCTATTACAAATGGACTCAGTGGATTTTTACAGAGCTTTTTGATTCTTGGTACAACTACGATACGGATAGGGCAGAGAAGATAGATACACTGGTTTCCGCTTTCGCGAAAGCAGGAAATAGTCAAGTTAACGCGGCTTGTGATGATACCGTAATCTCCTTTACCGCAGACGAGTGGAATGCTTTTTCTGAAAAAGAGCAACAAGACATTTTATTACAATACCGCCTTACCTACCTCGCAGAAACCGAAGTAAACTGGTGTCCAGCACTAGGTACTGTATTAGCCAATGATGAGATTGTTAATGGCGTTTCTGAGCGTGGAGGACACACGGTGATCCGGAAAAAAATGACGCAATGGTCTATGCGAATCTC
>CAWUIT010000365.1:0-2514 GCA_963922345.1 uncultured Dokdonia sp.
CGACAAATTCTATACTTCTTACTGGCCTAACAGAGTTAACTACCTATGAAGTACAAGTAAGAACAAATTGTGCCACTGGTAATACACCCTACAGTGATACCTATACATTTACTACGGATGTTCTATGCCCTGGTACCGTGGTAGTACCAACGCAAAGTGCACCTTATAGTGAAAGCTTTGAAAGTAGTTTTGGTGATTGGATTCAAATAACAGAAGATATTACAGCAAATGAATTAGACTGGACTAGAATATCTGGCCTGACACCGTCAAATACTGGAGGAAATCCTGCAAATACCACAGGGCCTTCAAGTGCATCTGATGGATCAGTGTATATTTATACAGAGGCATCTGGTGGAAATAATGATAAAACAGCAACTCTTGAATCTCCTTGTATTGATATAAGGCTGCCATCTGGAGCAACTCTAAATTTTGATTATCATAGATTTGGGGCTCAGATAGGTGATCTATTTGTTGATATAAGCAGCGATGGTGGCGCGACTTGGACAAGAGAATTTACGCGTAATGGAGCTCAGGAACAAACTGCAAACAATGATCCTTTCATTACGGCAACTGTGAGTCTCAATGCCTATGTCGGTAATGTAATTAAAGTGCGTATAATAGGCGTAACGGGTGCCAACTTTGCAAGTGATATAGCTGTAGATAATATTGTGGTTAATGTAAGCAACGATTTTGTTTACAATTCTGGAGTATGGTCTCCGCAAGATCCTAGTGGGATTTCAAACAATACAAATAATATTCAAGTCATTAATGGAACAACAGTTCTTACTGCAAATACGGCTATTAATAATGTCACTATTGCATCTGGAGCAACCCTTGATATGGCAACAAATGAACTCGCATTATCGGGTAATATTTTAAACGGAGGAACATTACTAGCTCAAGATGCTAGTATACGTCTCCAAGGCACCTCTGCTCAAAGTATTCAGGGTAATGGCTTTGAATTAGGAACGTTAGAGCTTAATAATGCTGCCGGTGCCCTTCTATCTGCCGCTGTTAGATTAAACGATTTATTGACTCTTACACTAGGCCAACTCAATACGAGTAGTCAACTTACCTTAGCTAGTGATCAAAATGGTACGGCAATGGTCGATGTTATAACAGGCGGTTCTATCTCAGGTAATGTTACAGCAGAGCGTTACATTCCTGCTAGAAGAGCTTTTAGATTATTGTCAAGCCCAGTTACAACGACTTCTACGATTAATGCTAATTGGCAAGAAGGGGTGAACAATACTGGAACTTCATTCCCGACAGATAATCAAAATCCAAACCCTGGATATGGTACTCATATTACAGGATCAACAACTGGAGCAAATGGTTTTGACGCAACTGGATCAGGTAATGGATCTATTTTTAAACTTGACAACGCAGCACAAGCTTGGGTAGCTGTTCCTAACACAAATGTTACAACACTCACTGCTGGAGAACCTATACGACTTATGGTAAGAGGTGATCGTAGTGTTAATGTAACTAGTAACTCAGCAACTCCAGTTGCGACTACATTACGAGCAACAGGTACGCTTGCAACTTCCACCATAACTATACCTAATGGTGATTTAAATAATGCGGCAGGTGCTTTTAACTTTGTTGGTAACCCTTACCAAGCCTCTGTAAATATGAATACAGTTTTAGCAAACTCTATTAACGTAGCTACTGGTCAAATATGGGTATGGGATGCAACATTAGGTGATAGAGGCCAGTATGTAACTGTAGTTTTAGATGGTACAGGTTCTAGTAATGGGGCAAATACAAAAAACTACCACTTTATTCAACCTGGACAATCACTTTTTACTGCTACCAATACAACGGTAACAGATAATAGTACCTCGATTATCTTTAATGAGATAGATAAGGCAGTAGGTAATAATGTAACTGTCTACAGTAATCAACCTAATGCTTTTGAGTTTACACCACATATTATCACAAAACTTTATAGAGCAGATCGCTATGGTACTGACCAAGGTCTTCAAGACAATGTAGTTATCCTTTATGATGCGCAATATAACAATGATGTAACCTCAGAAGATATTTCTAAGTTTTTCAATATTGATGAAAATATGGGTGTCTATAGAGAAGATAAACTTTTGAGTGTTGATAAGCTTGAGATGCCTACAGAAAGTGATGAAGTGCAGTTTTATAATGCACTTTATCGTGTTAACGATTATATTCTAGATATAGATGTTTATGGTCTTGATGATGTTACTCCATATCTTCTTGACAACTATACTGGTGAACAAACCTTATTGCAAGAAGGACTTAATTCAATTTCCTTTTCTGTAGATCAAGATGTTGCTGAGAGTTTAGATAGTCAACGTTTTAAAATCGTTTATGAAGCGCAAGCACTAAGCGTAGATGAGGGAGAAACTGTTGACTTTGCACTCTACCCAAATCCAGTAACAGATGGTAGACTCTCTATAGATGCTACAGCTCTTACAGGTCAGGAGGTAGAAGTATCCTTGACAAATGTTTTAGGTCAGCGAGTATATACCGCATCAA
>CAWUIT010000366.1:0-2505 GCA_963922345.1 uncultured Dokdonia sp.
CCGTTTCAACCATTAAGCGTGATTGGTATTGCGGTGGCGTTTTATATAGGTTTCAAAAATAGCCAGAGTTATGATCGCTTCTGGGAAGGTCGGAAAATTTGGGGAGGTATTGTAAACTACAGTCGTACTTGGTCAATACAGGTTCTAAGCTTTGTGCATTCTAATGATGCGTCTTTTGATAAAGAGCTTCACCAGCAAATGATCTATAGACACATTGCCTGGATCAATGCCTTACGTATACAGCTACGCCAGCCGAAGTCTTGGGCAATTAAAGAAAACCGAATGGTGGAAAAAGTTTTTGACCGTCACGGTGAACGTAATATATCTTGCAACGCTGCAAAGGGACTCGTAAGTGATGAGGAGTTTACAGATTTAGAAAAAAGAGTAAATCCAGCTACACACTTGGTAAAAAACCAAGCACTAATTATCAAAGATTTAAAAAAGCGCGGCATTCTAGATGGTTTTCAAGAAGATCAAATGCAATCTGTGTTAGAAGAGCTTTATAATCTTCAAGGGAAATGTGAGCGCATTAAAAACACGCCATTCCCGAGACAGTATGGTTATTTCTCTAAGGTTTTTACGTGGATTTTTGTATTGCTATTACCTTTTGGCCTCTTAGATCTTTTTAATGGAGGCTCGATGATACTATGGGAAACAGAACTTTCTATTTCTGTCTTTTTAATGATTCCATTTTCTGTACTTATATCGTGGATATTTACTACCATGGAAATTGTAGGTGATAATAGTGAAGATCCCTTTGAAGGACGCATTAATGATGTCCCTATGACGGCACTTTGTAAAACCATAGAAATCGATCTACGAGATATGCTAGATGAAAAAGATCTTCCAGAAGGAGAGAAACCTAAAGATAATATCCTGTATTAATGCCCCTTGTAGATTCTACTTATTGTGCTTACGGTCTTTTTAAAAACCCACATTTTTCTACTATTTACTCTGCAAAAATTAGACGAGTTACTGGAGTAGTGCAGGAAAGAGAGCGTTTTGAACTTCCTGATGGTGACTTTATAGATGTAGACTGGACGTATGCTGAAAAGGCTTCTGGCAATGCGAAGAAAGTTGCGCTCTTATTCCATGGGCTGGAAGGTGATGCACAACGACCCTATATGTTAGGTACTGCAAAATTACTATCGCAAGCGGGTTATGATGTGGGTGCAGTAAACTTTAGAGGATGTAGTGGTAGTCAAAATAGACTATATAGATCCTACCATAGCGGCGAGACTGGTGATATTCGTTTTATCGTTAATGCGATGGTTCTTAAAAAGTATGAAATAATTACACTTTACGGGGTGAGCTTAGGTGGTAATGCTGTTTTAAAATATCTAGGAGAACCACATCAAATCCCACCTCAAGTAAAAAGCGCTTCTTGTATAGGGGTGCCTATTGACTTAAGGGCTTCTCTCGAACAACTTACTCAAAGAAAGAACATTATTTATCGTACTTCCTTTTTGGTACACCTTAGGGCAAAGTATCGCAAAAAGATGAAACATTTTCCTGACAGAATGAATATGCAGGAGTATCATAACATTAAAAGCTTAAAGAGTTTTGATGACATTTATACCGCACCTGCTCATGGATTTGAAAATGCATTAGATTATTATGCAAAAGCAAGTAGTTATGATTATCTGAATACTATTAAAGTGCCTACACTAATATTAAATGCAAAAAACGATAGCTTTTTACACGGAAAATGCTACCCCGTTACACAGGCAAAAAACTCAAAATACCTACATCTTGAGATGCCAGAACACGGAGGCCACGTAGGTTTTTATTTAAAAGGCTCCTACTATTACAATGAACTAAGAACCTTAGACTTTTTTGAAAAATCTATTGAGTAGAAGATGGTAAGTCGCTATCTTTAGGAGTTCAAAATAGCAAATTATAGTATTATGATGATTAGAAAATTTATTGCCATTCTTGCCATAGCGAGCATAACCGTAAGCTGCGGTGGAGATGAGAAAAAAGAGGAAAAAGAAACTGTCAAAATAGGATCAAAAAAATCTACAACAACAAAGAAAGATGCAAACTCAGTAAATCTTGCTCTTGCTGGTAATGATCTAATGAAATATGACAAAGAGGAGTTTACAGTAAAAGCAGGTCAAGAGGTTACGCTTACCTTTAGACATACTGGTAAAATAGGTGTGAAGGTTATGGGTCACAATTTTGTATTATTAAAGCAAGGTACTTCTATTCCAGAATTTGCAGCAGCGGCAGCAGCGGCAGGTGAACCTAATGACTGGATTGCTAATGAGGACCAGATCATTGCAAATACTAAGATGATAGGCGGTGGGCAGTCTACATCGATTACTTTTACCGCTCCAGAGCCTGGTACATATGACTTTATCTGTAGCTTCCCTGGACACTCTGGACTTATGAAGGGTAAGTTTATTGTAGAATAAACAAGACCGTAACACTAGTAATTATATCATTCCCTCAGAAAACTATTTCTGAGGGAATTTTTTTATTCTTTTAAAATTGAGGTTTTTG
>CAWUIT010000367.1:0-2503 GCA_963922345.1 uncultured Dokdonia sp.
GCTTTCGCGAAAGCGTACTTACTTGATAATTCTATATACTTCTATGCAACATCTTTCCTCTTGTCCAATCTGTAATTCAAAAAATTACAGCTCTTTTATACAGACAAAAGCGCAGATGCATCCATCTGATGAAGTATTTAATTTTGATCAATGTAAAGAGTGCTTGCTTGTTTTTCTCAATCCCAGAGTAGATGAAGATGCGCTTAATAACTATTATACAGATTACTACTTGCCTTATCGTGGACCAGAAGCGTGGGGTACATATTCAAGTGTTGTAGTTGCCAGTCAAAAAAAACTAGATGCCCGAAGAGCTGAAATGGTCAATCAATATCATCCTATTTCAGAACAAACAAAAATACTTGATGTAGGTTGTGGTAAGCCCACCTTTTTAGAACATACTGCATCACAATACACTTGTCACGGGTATGGCATTGACTTCTCAGACAATGGTTGGAAGGACGAAACCGAAAGATTTAAAAAATTACACTTGCAAGTGGGAGAGATTGGTGCGATAGAAATACCAGAATTACCCGATGTTATTACCATGTGGCATTATCTAGAACACGACTATAAGCCAATTGCAAACCTTACAGCATTAAGAAAACTAGTAAAAAAGGACACTACGCTCATTTTTGAAGTGCCTAATTTTGAATCAGAAAGTAGACAGAAATACCAGGAGTTCTGGGCAGGCTGGCATACGCCGAGACATACATCGCTATTTTCTTCAAAATCGATTTATACCTTATTAGACCGAAGTGGTTGGAAAGTAAAAGAGATTTTATCACACGGGACATTAGACCCTTATGTCCTCTACTGGATGAGCAAGATGGAAAAAAAAGGAATTTCTTGGAATAAAAATATGGAAACAGAGTTTCTTAGTTTTGTGAGTGGATTGATTCCTTTTACATTTAAGAAACTCCAGCAAAAATCACGGTCTTTAGGTGTAATGACTATTATTGCCCAGCCTGCCTAGACTTGAGCTAAAGCGGTAGGAGGGGACTGCCCTCCCAAGTTCCAAAGGTTTTGTAAGGTTGAAATCGTGAGAAAAGTTCTTCTTTATACCAATCGATCGTTCTAGTTTTTTGTACAGCTACTTGGTGCTCCTTACTACCATAGGCAAATGCTTTTGCATCATCAAGGGTCTCCCATAGACTAAATGTGGCCATTTGGAGCAAGGGTACTTCTCCAATGCCTTTTGTATAGATGAGCCCTTTTGCCGTTTTTAAAGGTTTTTCAGAAGTGGGAACATACTTCCAAAATGTCCTGAGCTTACTGGTTTTTATAGTTGCTCTTGTTATAATTGCGAGATGGGGATTACTTGGATCTAAGTCACTACTTTTTTCAAATGGATTTGCGTTATTCCATTCACCTGCTGCTTTTATACTGCGCATAAAAAGCGTACACTGCTCATTACTATGCTTTTTATATTCTGAGACAAGTTTAGATTTTTTAAAAAAAGTAGTTGCGTCTTCTTCACAATTCCATATTTGTAGCAGTGCATATATTGACCAATCAGGTAATGGGTTAAACCCCATTCCTTTACCACTACCCATAAGTTTATAGAATTGCTGTCCCCTCACTTGACCAAGAAACTTATGTGCTTTTTGCATCATCAAAAATGCCCAAAATTTATTTTTAAACCCTGAGTATTTAAAGAATGTGATGGTGGTAATCTGTTTTGACAAACGAAGCTTAAAATTTAATAGAATACTATCAAAAATACAGCATAAATAGTCTATCCCCCAGTGTTTAAAGTTATTTCAGTGAGATAATGTAATGAGTAAATTATTTATCGCTGCTCTTGGATAATTTTACTCACCGTTTGCTGATATTTATGGGGATTTCCAGCCTTTTTTATTGCCTTATATACCTTCTGTGGATTATGGGTGGATTGTGAGAAAAATTCCCAAAAGCCCAGCATTTTCATTTTTATAGGTGTAGGACCAGAAAGGGCTTCATCGTATTGCTTATAAATGGTATCGTGAAACTCTCTAAAAATATTCCAACGATCTTCTGGATACTCTGTAGAGTTCTTCTTAATCATACTTGGCAAAAATGGATCGGCAATAAGGCCTCTACCAATCATAAAGTGTTGAATGGAAGGAAACCGTTCCCGTAATTTTCTAAAACTCTCTACAGAGGTAATATCGCCGTTATAGTATAGTGTATGCTTTGCGACATCAATACACTTTTGAAATGCTTCGAGATCTGTACCGCCTTTGTATAGCTGTTTCCCAAGACGTGCGTGTATCGCCACATTTTTAATGGGATACTTTTCTAAAATAGGAAATGATTCTAAAATTTCTTGCGGACTTTCATATCCCAAGCGCATTTTCATAGAAATGGTAACATTGGTCTCACTGTGCGCGCGGTCGAGAATATGGTCTATTTTTTCTGTATTGCAAATGAGTCCTGACCCCATTCCGCTCTTAGTTACCATAGGATATGGGCATCCGAGGTTCCAGTTGAGTTCTTTGTAACCTAGTGATTGGATATACTTAAT
>CAWUIT010000368.1:0-2499 GCA_963922345.1 uncultured Dokdonia sp.
AAGAAAATGCAAAATGAGGGTGTGCGTCTTATTTTTGGAGTTCCTGGTCTTAAAGTTCACAGTAAAGTATGTGTTATAGAAAGAGAAGAGGATGATAAAATTAAAAGATATGGTTTTATAAGTACTGGTAATTTTAATCACGCTACCGCGCGTATTTATACAGATTATACGCTGTTTACAGCAAACAAAGAGATATTAAAGGATTTAAGTAAACTCTTTAATTTCTTTGATACTAACTATATAGTAAATAAATACAAACACCTTGTAGTATCCCCGCACTACTCAAGAAATAGAATGTATAGTTTAATCCAAGAACAAATTAATAACGTAAAAGATGGCGGGAATGGTCTTATAAGGCTCAAGCTCAATAGCATTTCAAACTATGAGATTATTGATAAGCTGTATGAAGCAAGTAATGCTGGTGTAAAAATAGAAATGATCGTACGTGGTGTATGCTGTCTTATCCCAGGCGTACCAGGGATGAGTGAAAACATTGAGATTATAAGCATTATAGATAAATTTTTAGAACATCCTCGGGTGTATATTTTTGGTGAGCCTGGTAAGGAAAAAGTCTATCTGTCATCATCAGACTGGATGAGTCGCAATCTAGATAATAGAGTAGAGGTATCTGTCCCCATTTATGATGAAGATATAAAACAAGAGATCATAGATACACATACCATCTCGTGGAATGATAATGTAAAAGCACGCGTTTTAAATAAGGCGATGGATAACAGATACAAGAGAAACGACAAGCCTTTAACACGTTCTCAATTTGCTACATATGATTATTACGTTGATAAATTAAATCAACACTAGTGCTCAATATTAAGAAATATGCTGCGATTGATATAGGTTCTAATGCTATACGATTGCTCATTGCAAATGTTATCGAGCAGGAAGGTAAACCAACGCTGTTTAGAAAAAACGCCCTAGTCCGTGTGCCTATAAGATTAGGAGAAGACGTCTTTATCAATGGTGAAATATCTGTGAATAATCAAAAGCGTATGATGGATGCGATGCAAGCTTTTGCATTACTTATGAATGCGCATCAAGTTATTTCATACCGGGCTTGTGCAACAAGTGCCATGCGAGATGCCAGCAATGGTTACGCTTTCGCGAAAGCGATAAAAGAAAAAACCACTATTAATATCGAAATAATAGACGGTGAGGAAGAAGCCAAAATTATTGCAGCCACAGATTTATCTAGTTTTATTAAAGAAGATAAAACATACATCTATGTAGACGTTGGAGGCGGAAGTACCGAAATAACTATCTACCATATGGGAGCAATGATCGCCTCGAGATCATTCAAGATTGGAACTGTAAGACTCCTTAATGAGTTAGTTACACAAGAAGATTGGGACCAAATGAAACGATGGATTGCAGAGTCTTGTAAGAATTATGATGTGGTAGAAATCATAGGGTCAGGTGGTAACATAAATAAGGTGTTCAAATTGAGCCAGCGAAAGGCGGGCAAAACACTTTCTTATCTCTTTTTAAGCAATCTGTATAAGGAATTAATGAAAATGACTTATGAAGAGCGAATTATAAACTTAGCACTTAATCCCGATAGAGCAGATGTGATTCTACCTGCAATACGCATCTATCTACAAGCTATGAAATCATCAAAGGCAAAACAAATAGCTGTCCCAAAGATTGGACTTGCAGATGGCATAATAAAAAGCCTTTACTACTCTCAAAAGGCTCCATTGGTATAAAATCATTTTAGGTGCTGCTAAACATATGGATAGCAATCTATATGCTAAGAATATGTCTATTTTGAAAAAGCTAGAGTATTTGAATCTTTCAATCAGGATTTAAGACGTGGGTAGAAATACCTTTTTCACTTTGAGTAAAACTGTGCTACTTATCGATAATATGCGGTTATTCATAGTAAAATAGCCTTCTTTTTTAATTATACTAGCTATAAATCAATTATAGATTTTATCTTTAACCCTCAGAGTCTCCCAACGGCTATGTAAGTTGTTAATAATTGTTTATACTTTAGACTATGAAAAAAATAGTACTCGCATTTTTATTTTTTGCATTTATATGCAGCACACAAGTTTTTGGACAAAGCGTTCGTTTTGGTTTCAAAGCAGGAGTAAGTTACAGCCAGATCAGTGATTTAGAATATGATGTTATCAATGTTGCTGGTGATACACCAAGACCAGCTTTTAGTTCTGTAGAAGATGGCCGTTATGGATTTGCTGCAGCTTTTCTTGCAGAGTTTCCACTAAGTGACGTCTTAAGCTTCCAGCCAGAATTTGCTTTTTCAGCCCAAGGAAATAAATATGAAGGTGTTCGATCTAATTACTTGCAGCTTCCTTTGGGACTAAGATTTAATTTTAATAGAATTTTCCTTATTGCAGGTCCTCAGGCAGGGATAAAGATTTCTGATTTTGAACAGTCTGATGACTTTACATCTCTAGACTTTTCGGCTTTTGGATCGATTGGTTACCATTTTAATGAGAGCATCTTTATAGAAGCAAGATT
>CAWUIT010000369.1:0-2493 GCA_963922345.1 uncultured Dokdonia sp.
TTTTTTAAATACGTGATGGCCTCCTCTTCCAAATCCATATTAAAAGCGAGGAAATGCGCATAATCTATCTGTAGAGGCACCATGAACTCATATGCTCCATATTGATCTAAAATTACTTCAAAACGACTTTTGATACTGGCAAGCATTTCTGGACTTGTTGCTCTCGAGATATCGATCTGTATGAGTTTTTGCTCTGCATCAAGCTTGACCTCTTCATTAACCACATTTTCTTTTAAAAACTGCAAAATTACGGTCGCATCATCATAGGCTTTCTCCCCTATGGTGATATCTGCAAGATTAATAAGCCCTTCAAAATTGCCGTTTGTACGGCGATATATTGCCTTTTCCTGTGCGAAAGCCTTGTTATACTCTTTTTGCTGGATAAAAAGCCAACTCAACAGCTCGTTATAAAGTACATTTTGTTCTGACTGTAATCGTTTAAGTAATGTCTTTCTAAAGATTATGTTTGCTTCATTAAGTGGATCGTCTGTAATGTAAACCGTAAATGTGCGCTGCGCGGCTTGTACATAATTTGCGCTCTTATTTACAAGATCTAGATAGGCTGTAAACATTTTTTCAACCTGGCCTAACTCGCCATAGAGCTTTGCAAGTTGCACATTGTAATTTGCATTCGGATTGTTTTGCATTCCAGCTTCGTATGCCTCTACTGCCTTATCAAGCAAGCTATGCTCTTGAAAGGTACGTGCAGCCCGATAGGTATTCATCGTATTTGTTGCAACGCCTTCTATTACTTGATCATAATAAACCTGCGCTAAGGAATCCTGTTGTTGCAACTCGTGATTGTATCCTAATTCTACGAGCAAAAAACCCTTATCACGTGCACGCTTTAAATTATCCTGTATTACTTCTTCGGCTTTTTCAAATTGCTCTAGTTGCTGGTGGCTTTTTACAAGTCCAGAAATAAGTACGTTATTTCCTGGTTGTCTTTTTAATGCTTTCTCGTAGGTAATTATGGCCTTTTCAAATTCTCCTTGATCTGCATAGTTGCGCGCGAGCTGTTCTGATTGCGCTTTCGCGAAAGCGAAAACAAAAAACACACCCATTACCATTAGAAACAACCTCTTCTTCATACCTTAAAGATAACTAAAAACGTGCCATAGCATTGCTGTAGTATGTTCTTATACTAACTGACATCGCAGAAAAATTGGTTCTTATTAACGCCAAAACGTTCTAACAACCATTTCTAAGGAGAGTTTTTTAATTAATCGTGTCAAAACCACAGTAGGGAACCAGTACCTTAGGAATTTTAATGCCATCTGGGGTCTGGCAATTCTCGAGAATACCGGCAAGTACTCGAGGTAATGCTAGAGCACTCCCGTTGAGCGTATGGGCCAGTTTATTTTGCCCATCTTGATCTTTAAAACGCAGTTTGAGCCTATTTGCTTGAAAAGTTAAAAAGTTTGAAACAGAACTTATCTCTAGCCAGCGATCTTGAGCGGTAGAAAAAAGTTCAAAATCGTAGGTGAGGTGCGCCGTAAAGCCTAGGTCTCCACCACAAAGTTTTAAAATACGGTAGGGCATTTCGAGCTCATCTAATATAGTTTTAACGTGATCTACCATCCCGTCTAATGCAGCAGCACTATTTTCTGGCTTCTCTATACGGACGATTTCTACTTTATCAAATTGATGTAATCGGTTTAAACCACGCACGTGTGCACCATAAGACCCTGCCTCTCTACGGAAACAAGGAGTATACCCGGTACACGTTATAGGCAATTCATCATGAGTGCGTAGGTCTCCTCTAAACATATTAGTAACCGGCACCTCTGCCGTGGGTATCAAATAAAGATCGTCCTCTGTGACGTGATACATCTGGCCTTCCTTGTCTGGAAGTTGCCCTGTCCCGAAGCCAGATGCTTCATTCACCAGGTGTGGAACCTGATACTCTGTATAGCCCGCAGCTGTATTTTTATCTAGAAAGTAAGCGATTAATGCGCGCTGTAATCTTGCGCCTTTTCCCTTATAAACTGGAAAGCCAGCTCCCGTTATTTTAGTCCCTAGCTCAAAATCGATGATGTCGTATTTTTTGGCAAGCTCCCAGTGCGGCAGGGCATCTGAGGCTAGTTTTGGGATATCGCCTTTACGGAAGACTTCTTCATTATCCTCATCACTATTCCCTTCTGGAACGCTGTCGTGCGGGATGTTAGGTATCTGATAAAGCACACTTTGTAGCGTTTCTGTAGCAGCATTAAGCTGCTCTTGCAACCCCTTTGCTTGCTCTTTAAGACCCGCTGTTTTTTCCTTAAGTACATTTGCCTTTTGAGCTTCGCCATTTTTAAACAACATCCCTATTTCCTTTGAAAACTTGTTGCTGTCTGCAAGGACTTGGTCGAGTTCTGTCTGCGCAGTACGACGAGACTCATCTGCAGCAATTACCTGCTCTAGCAAGCTTGCAGCATCGATGTTTCGTTTAGATAACGCTTTTGCGAAAGCTTCTTTATTCTCTCTTATGTGTGCTACTTCTAGCATAGT
>CAWUIT010000370.1:0-2491 GCA_963922345.1 uncultured Dokdonia sp.
ATTTTCTTAAGAAAAGAACGAGGAGACCTCAAACTTGCAAATCTCAAAATAGAAGACGCTACCTATGAGCGCACAGCAACCACTCTAGCCATACAGAATAAACTTGAAGCGACACAGGCAGAAATACGGTCTTTAAATGAGCAAAATAGTCTTATAGTAGGTATTGTAACAGATTACGAAGCGCTGGTAAATGCAGAGGAGCGTAAGTTTTTCTTAGGCGAGAGCTCGCTCTTTTTAATTAATTCTCGTGAGCAAAAACTAATTGATTCACAATTAAAAGCAAATATGCTTGTTATTAAAGAATTGGAAGCCAAGGCTAAACTCTACAACGCAGCGGGACTTTAGTAGACTCCTTATAATTACGCTTTCGCGAAAGCGAACATATTTTAAACTACAGGCAATAAAAAAAGCTCCCATTTCTGGAAGCTTTTTGTGGGCAATGAGGGATTCGAACCCCCGACCCCCTCGGTGTAAACGAGGTGCTCTGAACCAACTGAGCTAATTGCCCTGACTTATTTTATCAGGTCACATCAAATTAAACATTCTGTTTCTTTCAATGCGGGTGCAAATATAGAATTAAAGTTTTATAGTTAGAAATCTTTTTATCTAAAAATCATAAAATTTCTGCAACTACAAATGTACTTCCCCCCACAAAAATAACATCATCCATCCCAGCTACCTTCTTTGCCGCTGTGAGCGCATCTTGAACACTTGGATAGGCCTTCCCATTTAAATGAAATTTGTGTGCTGTATTTTTGAGTAATTGCACTTCCATCCCACGGGGCACATTAGGCTTACAGAAGTAATACGTGGCTTTATTGGGAAAAAGTGGTAAAATACTGCTTAAGTCTTTATCAGAAACGACACCTAGCACTATATGTAGTTGTCTATAACTTTCGGTTTTGAGCTGGTCAAGAACGTATACCAACCCCTCTCTGTTGTGTGCTGTATCACATATAATCTTAGGGCTTTCTTGAACGACCTGCCAGCGCCCTTGTAAACCTGTATTTTTAGTTACTTGTTTTAATCCTTTTGCAATATGCTGTATTCCAACGGTAAATTCTTTGCCTTGAAGTAATGAAAATGCCACTTGAACAGTCCGCATATTATTTATTTGATAAGCACCTTTTAGATCAGAATCCATAGGCATCACGTCAAACTCATAAGCTTTGTATAATTGAGCGTTGCGATCTTTAGAAATTTTTTCAAAAACGGGTTGCGTTTCAGAATGGTACTCACCTATGACTACAGGGACATTATCTTTTATGATTCCCGCCTTTTCTAATGCTATTTCTGGTAAGGTAGTCCCTAAAAACTGAGTGTGATCTAGACCAATATTGGTTATTATAGATAATACGGGAGTAATTATATTAGTCGCATCTAGCCTACCGCCTAAGCCTACTTCTATAATTGCGATGTTCACTTTACTCGCGGCAAAGTATGAAAAGGCCATTCCTACCGTCATCTCAAAAAAAGAAAGCCTCTTTTCCTTAAAAAAGAGTCTGTGCATTTTTACAAACTCAGTTACATACTCTTCACTTACCGCTACTCCATTTATTTTTATACGCTCTCTAAAGTCCTTGAGATGAGGAGACGTATATAATCCCACTGTATATCCTGCTTCTTGTAGCACAGAGGCCATCATATGACTTGTAGACCCTTTGCCGTTAGTTCCTGCTATATGTACAGATTTAAAGTCATTTTGTGGATTACCTAGATACGTAGCAAGTGAGATACTATTGCTCAAGTCTGCCTTATATGCAGCAGATCCCTCACGTTGATACATCGGTAGCTTGTTGAAAAGCCAATCTAAAGTTTCTTGATAGGTCATATTATACCCCGAGTTTATAACACATTAGTCTGAGAGACTAAAACGATAAACAATTTTTCCTATTTGCTTTGAAGGCGCCTCTGTATCTGCATTGAACTTAGTAGCCATAGCCGCTGCCTTGGCGGGCTCAAGTAAGCATCTAGAATTATTAGTTGTACCGCGTACACCAGGAGTTGCTTTAATCACTTTTCCAGAACGATCTACTTCTATACTTACCACGACAGTACCTGCTTCATTGCAATCTTGCTGCCGCTTAGGTTTTCCTAATGCTTTACGACCTCCCAATTGATAATTTCCGTCGCCATCAAGACCTCTACCAGTACCATAATAGCTAGAGGCATTTGGGTCACCATTGGGATCGCCCTTATCGCCAGCAGTCGTATCATCACCCTGGCCAGCTTGTGGAGTTCCATTACTTTTAGGTCCATTAATGAGGGCATCTAGTGCATTTGTAGTCGATTTATCTGGTTTAGGATCCGGCTTTGCCTCTTCAACTGGCTTTTCGACCGGTTTTTTTTTAAGATTTTCTACTTTTGGCTTTGGTGTTTCTTTAGGTTTATTTTCAATGACAGGCGCATCTTCAATGTCTTGAGTTATCACCTCATCTTTAATTTCTGGTTCTGGAGGTGTAGGCTCTGGCTGTGGTGCTGTATTTTTTGG
>CAWUIT010000371.1:0-2479 GCA_963922345.1 uncultured Dokdonia sp.
TTGCAAAAGTGGCAAAGGATGATAAGATTGTAGTAGAAAAATCTACGCTCCCTGTTCGCACAGCAGAGGCATTGCAAAATATTTTACATAATACTGGGAATGGTGTTCGATTTGATATACTATCTAATCCGGAGTTTCTCGCCGAAGGTACGGCCGTTCAAGATTTATTACATGCTGATCGTGTACTTATAGGTGGAGAGGAAACAGCAGAAGGTAAAAAAGCAACACAAGCCCTTGTTGATATTTATGCCCACTGGTTACCCAAAGATCGCATACTTACGACAAATGTCTGGTCTTCTGAACTTTCAAAACTCACAGCAAATGCATTTCTTGCCCAGAGAGTATCCTCGATTAATGCTATGTCTGAACTTTGTGAGGTCACAGGAGCAAATGTACAGGAGGTAGCAAAAGCAATAGGTAGTGACTCGCGCATAGGCTCAAAGTTTTTAAAAGCCTCTGTTGGCTTTGGCGGTTCTTGCTTTCAAAAAGATATCCTCAATTTAGTTTATATAGCAAAAACGTACGGTCTGAATGAAGTGGCCGATTACTGGGAGCAAGTGATTATTATGAATGATTACCAGAAAAGACGTTTTGCCGAAAAAATTGTAAAAACACTTTATAATACAGTATCAGGAAAGAAAATTACTCTTCTAGGTTGGGCTTTTAAAAAAGATACTAATGATACTCGCGAGTCTGCAGCTATTTACGTTGCAGATTACTTACTTAATGAGCAAGCAGAGATAACGGTTTATGACCCTAAGGTCACTCGAGAACAGATATACACAGATCTTGATTATTTAAACACGAGGTCGGAAGATGAAAATCGAAGACTTGTTACTGTAGTAAATGACCCCTATGATGCTTGCGAAAAGTCTCACGCTATTGCTGTTCTTACAGAGTGGGATGAGTTTGTAGATTATAATTGGACAAATATTTATGAATCTATGTTTAAGCCAGCATTTTTGTTTGATGGGAGGGGATTATTAGATACAGAAGATTTAAAACGTATGGGTTTTGAGTGTTATGCTGTAGGTAAAGGTTAATAATAAGAATACTTTAAAGTTACAAATACGATTTTCACGGCTGTCAACTTATCTAGTTATTGTAGTTTTGCTGGCTTTTAAAAGAAATTATGGATAATACTATTTTAAAAATTGCCATTGAAGCATCTATTGAGGCAGGAATGAAGATAATGGAGATTTATTCAGGTAACTTCGATGTCTTTCATAAAGAAGATGACTCTCCTCTTACTAATGCAGATCAAAAAGCTAATACTACAATAAACTCATATCTTGATAAAACTGATTACCCCATAATTAGTGAAGAAAACAAGTTAACAGATTACGCTATTAGGAGGCATTGGGATACTTGCTGGATTGTAGATCCTTTAGACGGAACTAAGGAATTTATAAAACGCAATGGAGAGTTTACTGTTAATATAGCTTTAGTAAAAGAAGGAACACCTGTTTTAGGCGTAATTTATGTTCCTGTAACAAAAGAGTTGTTTTTTACTGCGGCAGATATGGGTACTTCCCACCATTATATAGTCAATGATACGTCGTATGATTTAGATTCAATCGTTATGGAGGCAAAATCTATTGCACCAGCAAAACTAGAACCAAATGATAGTATAAAAATTGTAGGAAGTAGGTCTCATTTAAATCCTGACACTCAAAATTTTGTAAAAGAGAAACAAGAGACATCAAAAGTAGAAATTGTTTCTAAAGGAAGTTCACTCAAGTTTTGCTTAGTAGCAGAAGGTAAAGCACATCTTTATCCTAGATTTGCTCCAACAATGGAATGGGATACCGCTGCTGGTCAAGCTATATGCAAAGCAGTAGGCGTTCAAGTAATTGACCAGACAACAAATCAACCTCTTACATACAATAAAGAGAATTTATTGAATCCGTACTTCTTAGTTGGTTTATAGACGATGGCTTTTAAAAAATCATCACATATAAGAAGTATTTTAAAAGGTATCTCTTGGAGGATTATAGCCACGACTGATACTATTCTCGTTGTACTCTTAGTAACTTGCTTGAGCGATCAATGCAGTCTAGGCGATGCTTTAAAAATAGGATTTGTAGAGTTTTTTATAAAATTAGCTATTTACTATTTCCACGAAAGAACATGGGAGAATAGGAGAGCGGAGGGAACTATATCACCACGAGTTACACTGTATAAATCTATATCCTGGAGAGTTATTGCTTCTATAACAACATTCATTATCGCTGGAACAATACTAGACGGATTTGACTCAATCGCGTTACTTGTTGCAGGGGTTGAATCTATAAGTAAATTTATATTATATTATCTACACGAGAGGATGTGGTTAAAATTACCATTAGGGAGAGTAAGAAAGTATTTTTCTAAACTAATTTTAAAAAAATGAAAGAAAATATTATTGCACACTCGTTTTCAATCACGCAATCTGAAAGAAGTAGAATTAAAGCGCATGAGCCTTTTTTGCTTTGGTTTA